>JACRNP010000031.1 GCA_016234845.1 Deltaproteobacteria bacterium
TCCGGAGGAGCTCGACGAGTCGGAGGGCGGGCGCCTGGCGATGGGGGACCTGGTCGGCAAGTACGGGCTGGAACGGTTGATGGACAACGTCCTGCGCGGGGTGAACGGCGGCAGGAAGGTGGAGGTCGACGCGGCGGGCCGCGACCGGCGGATGGTGGAGGAAGTGGCCTCCCGGACCGGCGGAACGGTGTACACCACGCTCGACGCGGACCTGCAGAAGGCGGCGCAGGAGTCGCTGGGGGACCGCGCCGGCGCCGTGATCGCCCTCGCCCCGAAGACGGGCGAGGTGATGGCGTTCTACTCGGCGCCGGCGTTCGACCCCAACGCGTTCGCCCGCGGGATCCGGAAGGCCGAGTGGCAGGCGCTTTCCGCGGACACGAGGAAGCCGATGCAGAACAAGGGGCTCCAGGGGACGTACGCGCCGGGGTCCACCGTCAAGCCGTTCCTCGCGATGGCGGCCCTCGAGGAAAAGATGCAGGACAAGGCCAGGACCGTCACCTGTCCCGGCTCCTTCCGGCTCGGGAACCGGGTGTTCCGTTGCTGGAAGGAGAAGGGACACGGCGCGGTCGACATGTACCGCGCCATCGTCCAGTCGTGCGACGTATACTTCTACACGCTGGGGCTCAAGCTCGGCCCCGACCGGCTGGCGAAGCTGGAGAAGGACGCGGGGCTCGGAACGATCACGGGAATCGACCTGCCCGGGGAGCGGAAGGGGCTGGTGCCGGACTCCGAGTGGAAGCGGACGGTGATGAAGGACCGCTGGTACGAGTACGAGAGCGTGATCCTCGGCATCGGACAGGGGGCGGTCCACCTGACCCCGCTGGAGATGGTCGTCGGCTATTCGGCGCTCGCGACCGGGGGCGAAGTGATGCGCCCCCGGATCGTTTCCCGGGTGGCGCCCATGGACGGGAAACCGGTCGACAGCGCGCCGGCGATGGAGCGGAAGCTCCCCTGGAACGCGGAGAACGTCGAGTTCGTGCGGAAGGCGCTGGCGGGGGTGGTGAACGACTACGGGACCGGCGGCGGCGCGAAGCTCCCCGGCATCGTCGTCGGGGGGAAGACGGGAACCGCCCAGGTCGCCGCGGTGAAGGGGAAGATGATCAAGTCGGAAAACCTGCCGTACCAGATCCGCGACCACGCCTGGTTCGTCGCCTTCGCGCCGGTTTCCGATCCCGAGATCTGCGTGGTGGCGATGGTGGAGCACGGCGGCCACGGCGGATCTGCGGCCGCTCCCATCGTGAAGGCCGTGATGCAGGAGTTCTTCCGGACCCGGCTCGTGGGGAAGGAGGCGCGATGACCGGCCCGTCGAAGCTCGCCCGGATGGACTGGCCGCTGCTGGTGAACGCCCCCCTGCTGTGCGGGGTGGGGCTGCTGAACGTCTACAGCGGCACGCGCGTGCACGGCGCGCCCGGCATGGCGCTGTTCACCCGGCAGGCGATCTGGATCCTTCTCGGCGTCATCCTGTTCTTCTCCGCCTTCTACCTGAGCGACGGGATGATCGAGGAGCTCTCCAGCCACTTCACCCTCGTCGTCCTCGGGCTCCTCGTGGCGGTGCTCCTCGCCGGGAAGATCCGCGGGGGCGCCCAGCGATGGATCTCCCTCGGTGCGTTCAACTTCCAGCCGTCGGAATTCGCGAAGATCGCCGTCGCCCTCTCGCTGGCCCGGTATTTTTCCGGGAAGTACCAGTACGGCGGGATCGGATGGAAGGAGACGCTCCCCGCCGTCGGCCTGGTGCTCGCGCCGTTTTTCCTCGTCGCGCTCCAGCCGGACCTGGGGACCGCGGGCATCTTCCTGTTCGTCCTGGCCGGGATGATGGTGATCGCGTGCGTGAAGGGGTGGATCATCGGGACATTCGCCGGGATCGGGGCGATCGCCGCGCCGGCGCTCTGGTTCTTCATGAAGGATTACCAGCGGCAGCGCGTGCTCACATTTCTCGACCCGGAGCGGGATCCGCTGGGGGCGGGGTACCACGTCATCCAGTCGAAGATCGCGGTGGGGTCGGGAGGCGTGCTGGGGAAGGGGTACCTGCAGGGGACGCAGGGGGCGCTCCGGTTTCTTCCCGAACAGCACACCGATTTCGCCTTCGCGGTCTTCTCCGAGGAGTGGGGGTTCCTCGGTTCGGTCGTGCTGCTCCTCCTGTTCCTCCTGCTGGTCTACCGCCTCATCTTCCTCACGGTCCGCTCCCAGGACCGGTTCGCCTCGTTCGCCTGCGGGGGGCTGGCGGTCTACTTCCTCGCGCACATCGTGATCAATCTCGCGATGGTGTGCGGTCTCTTCCCTGTCGTCGGGATTCCGCTCCCGTTCGTAAGCTACGGCGGGTCCTCGATGGTGACGAACATGCTTGCCCTGGGGATCGTGGCGAACCTCTCCCGTTCGCGGTTCACATTCCAGGGGGGAGGGGAGAAGGGGAGGGAGATCGTTTCCTGAGTTCCGATACGAGCTCCCCGGTAAGCGACGTCGAGAATCCCGTCCATTTCCGGGCGACCGTGCCGTCGGCCGCCAGGAGCAGCAGGACCGGCCCCTGCGTCAACCGGTACTCCTTGCGGAACGCCCCCGGCAGGGCCGCAAGGGTGGTGACCCGGGAGCTTCCGGTCCCTCCCGGCCCCTCGAACCCGGGCGGGTGGGAAGTGGAGAGCGGAGGGGATTCCCGGGTTCCGCCCGCGAAGTAGAGCATTTCCCGGTCGAACAGGATCCGGTAGATCCGGACCGTCCCCCGCGGGACCGCCAGGGTCCCTTCCCGGATCGACTTCCATACGTCTCCGCACGCGGGGCACCAGGGGAAATCCATCATCACCAGCCGAACCGGCTCCGCGGCGGCGGGCAGCGCGGCCAGTTCCCTTCCGGAGGAATCGACGAACAGGGCCCGTTCCGCGGGGAACGGGCGGGACCCGACGGTGATGGCTTTCGGTCCGCACGCCGAAAGGAGCAGGGCGGCGAAGATCGCCGTCAGGAAGGTTGTCCGGTTCAAATGCTCTTCTGAAGCAGCGAGACGATGTTCGACTTGGGATTGACTCCGACCATCTGTCCCTGGATCTTGCCCTCCTTGAAGAGAATCAGCGTGGGGATCCCCCGCACGCCGAACTGGGACGCGATGTCGGGACTTTCGTCGACGTTCACCTTGGCCACCCGCGCCTTCCCGTCGAACTCCTTCGCGACCTCCTCGAGGATCGGCGCGATCACCCGGCACGGGCCGCACCACGGAGCCCAGAAGTCCACGAGGACGGGAGTCCCCCCGTCCACGGTCGTCTTGAAATTCGCGCTGGTGAGCTCCATCACGTTTCCGGCCATCCCGACCCTCCCCGTGCCTTCCGGCAACGATTCGAATGATCTATCCTCTCCGCCTCGCGAGTTCCTTCTTCACGCATCGGTCCATCACCCACGGGATCCCCGCCTCGTCCAGGATCGCGCACGCCTCGGGGCTTACGACGCCTTCCTGCATCCAGAAGAACTTCGCTCCGATGCGGACCGCCTCCTCCGCGACCGGTGGGACATCCTCCGATTTCCGGAAAACGTCGACCATGTCCACCGGGCCGGGGATCTCGGAGAGCGACCCGTACGCCTTCTCCCCGAGCACCTCCGCAAGCGCCGGATTCACCGGAAGGATCCGGTACCCGTTCGCCTGCAGGTATTTCGCCACCCCGTGGCTGGGGCGGTCCGGCCTGTCGGAGATCCCGACCACCGCCACCGATTTCGAACCCGCGAGCGCCTTGTCGATCCGATCGTCCATCGATCCTCCGACAAAGCGTTAAGATGCGGAACATGCTACTCCGGTTTTTCCCGAAAGAAAATAGAGGCGCGCGGGGGCGGTTCCTTGACAGTCCGGAAGGAAAAAGTTTATCGTTTCCCTACTTTTTCCAGGGGGAGCTCTCCGTGAAAGAAACGGTCGCAAGGTCGCTCAGGGAAGGGGCGGAGCTCCGCCTGAAGATGGCCGAGGCGATGACGGCCGACATCGCGGCGGCGGCGACGGCGATCGCCGAGGCTTTCAAGGCGGGCCGCAAGCTCCTCCTGTTCGGGAACGGCGGGAGCGCCGCGGACGCGCAGCACATCGCGGCCGAGTTCATGAACCGGTTCCTGATCGAACGGCCGCCGCTCCCCGCGATCGCCCTGACGACCGACACGTCGGTCCTCACCAGCGTCGCGAACGACTACGCGTTCGACGACATCTTCAGCAAGCAGGTGAAGGCCCTCGGCAAGAAGGGGGACGTCGCCATCGGGATCACCACCAGCGGCACCTCGGCGAACGTCCTGAAGGCACTTCGCGCGGCGAAGAAGCTGGGGATGATCACCATCGCCCTCACCGGGGACGGCGGGAAGGCCGCCTCGCTCGCCGACATCGCGCTGCAGGTCCCCTCGCGAAGCACTCCCCGGATCCAGGAGGCGCACATCGCCGTGGGACACATCCTCTGCGACCTCACCGACACGCTTCTGTTCAAGGACGTGGGCAAGCGTTGAGCCGCCCGCCCGATCTCTCCCGCCTCCGGCGCACATCCCTCCGCACCCGGGAGAGCAAGGTGTCGTTCCGAGGGTTCGCCGTTCCCCCGCGGCGGGGGATGTCGCTCGCCCGGTTCCTCGCCGGGCTGCCCGACTACCTCGCGGCGAGGGATCTCCGCGCGGTGGTCGACCGGATCGTGAAGTCCCGCCGCCGGGGCGCTCCCGTCCTCCTCGGAATCGGTGCGCACTTCATCAAGGTCGGACTCTCCCCGCTGCTGATCCGGGCGATCCGGGACGGCGTGTTCACCTCCGTCGCGATGAACGGCGCGGGGGTCATCCACGACGTGGAGCTCGCTCTGGCCGGGAGGACCTCCGAGGACGTCGAGGCGGGCCTCGCCGACGGCTCGTTCGGGATGGCGAGGGAGACGGCGCAGTTCCTGGGCCGCGCGCTGGCCGACGGCGTCCCGGCGGGGATGGGTTTCGGGGCCGCAATCGGGAGGGCGCTGCGCCGGTCGAAGGCGCCGTACCGCGGAAAGAGCCTCCTCGCCGAAGCGCACCGCCTCGGCGTCCCGGTGACGGTCCACGTGGCGGTCGGGGCGGACATCGTCCACATGCATCCCGAGGCGGACGGGGCCCTGATCGGCGAGGGGTCGCTCCGGGACTTCCGGACCTTCTGCGGCCTGGTCGCCGGGATGGAGGGGGGAGCCTACCTGAACGTCGGGTCGGCGGTCATCCTTCCAGAGGTGTTCCTGAAGGCGGTGTCGGTCGCGCGGAACCTCGGCCGTCCGCTGCGGAGGATCACCACCGTAAACATGGACTTCCTGCGTCACTACCGGCCGGATGTAAACGTCGTAGGTCGCCCGACCCGCCTCGGCGGGAAGGGGTACCACCTGATCGGGCCGCACGAGATCCTCTTCCCGCTCCTGATGGCCGCCGTCGCCGAGCGTGCCGGGGGTAAAAGGCGGACCGGCGGAGTCGCCGCAGGAGGGGGGGCGCAGTGAGGTAAAGCGCAGCCGTGCAGGTTCATCGCACGGCGAGCCACGAACGGAGCCCCGCCCTCCGAGGCGGCGCAGCCGGACCTCGCTCAGACCGGCGTTTCCTCCCCCGGGGCGAGGACGATCGGGCGCGTGTCCGGAGACACCTTCGCGAGCTCCGCGACGAACCGGTCGGCGGTGGGTTCGAGGATCGGGAACGTCCCGTAGTGCATCGGGATCACCGCCTTCGCCGTGAGGAGCGCGCACGTCTTCGCCGCCTGCCGGTAGTCCATCGTGAAGGCCCGCCCGGTCAGGCATGCGTCAGATCGTCGTTTCCTCCCCCGGGGCGAGGACGATCGGGCGCGTGTCCGGAGACACCTTCGCGAGCTCCGCGACGAACCGGTCGGCGGTGGGTTCGAGGATCGGGAACGTCCCGTAGTGCATCGGGATCACCGCCTTCGCCTTGAGGAGCGCGCACGCCTTCGCCGCCTGCCGGTAGTCCATCGTGAAGACCGACCCGATCGGCAGCAGCGCCACGTCGATCCGGTGCAGCTCCCCGATCAGCGACATCCCCGCGAAGATACCGGTGTCTCCCGAATGGTAGACCGTGACCCCGGACGGCGTCCGGATCACGTAGCCGACCGGGGCGCCGAGGGCGCAGGAGTGGCGCGCCTCCGTCATCGTGATCCCGAATCCCTGCACGGTCACCGTCCCCCCGACGTTCATCCCGCCGCCTCCGTGCAACAGCTGCCCCTCCGGGACGCCCTTCGCCTTCAGGTCGCCCGAAAGCTCGAAGATCGCGACCACCTGGGCTCCCGACTTTTTCGCGAGCGCCACCGCGTCCCCGGCGTGGTCGAAATGGTCGTGGGTGAGCAGCAACAGGTCCGCCCGGGGCGCGGCGCCGGCTCCTCCCGGCGCCTTCGGGTTCCCCTCGAACCAGGGATCGACGAGCACCGTCTTCCCGTCGCGGATCGCGAATCCGGAATGTCCGAACCAGCGGATGTGGACCGGGGCCATGGCACTCCTCCTTTTCCCGCGGAGATCCTTCCGGGTTTCCTTATATAGGCGAAGGGACGGTTCCGTAAAGAGGGGAATCGCCCCCCTACCCGGTCCGGAGGCGGCCATGGTATAAGCGACGATGGATGCATGCCGGGGGAGGAGCGGATTGCGCAAACCGATGATCCGGGGAGGGGCGGGACCTTTCCGCGTGACGACCCCCAACCGGGTGGACCTCGCGGGCGGGACGCTCGACATCTATCCCCTCTATCTGCTGGTCGACGACGCGACGACCGTGAACGTGGCGATCTCCGTCCGGAGCGTGGCGGATGTCCGCCCGTTCCGTCCCGGGTTTTTCCGGCTGCACTCCCGCAACTACGGGGTGTCCGCGCTGTCGTCCGACAGCCACGGAATCCCTCTCGACGGAAAACTGGGGCTCCTGTCCCGCGCCATCCGTCAATACCCCGCCGTCTCGGGAGTCGAAATCGTCGTGGGCAACGAGGCTCCGCTCGGATCCGGCATCGGCGCCTCCTCCGCGCTCCTCGTCGCCGTCATGCTGGCGATGGGTCGGCTGACCGCATCCGGCCGGCCGCGGGTCGACATGTCCCGGGAGGCGTCCGAGATCGAGGCGGCCCACCTCCGGACCCTCACGGGAAGGCAGGACCACCTGGCCGCCCTGCGAGGGGGGGTCCAGGCGATCCGGTTCCTCCCGGGGCGGGCCGAAGCCCGCCGGCTTCCCCCCGGCGGCGCGGCGGGCGCGATGCTGGCCCGCCACGGGTTCCTGGCCCACACCGGCGTGACGCACCACTCCGCGGACGTCAACTGGCGGATGATCCGCGGCGCGATCGGCGGGGACACGGCCGTGCTCCGGAAGTTCCGGGGGATCGCATCGGCCGCCCGCGAGGCGTGGCGCGCGGTTTCCTCGGCGGACCCGGCCGCGCTGGCCGCCGCCGTATCGGCCGAGTGGGCGATCCGCAGGACCCTGGCGCCCGGAGTGACGATCCGGAAGGTGGACGCGCTGCTCGACACGCGCCCCTTCCGGCGCCTCGTGTCCGGAGCGAAGCTCTGCGGCGCGGGCGGCGGCGGGATGCTCTTCGGGCTGCTCCGCGACCCTTCCCGCCGGCGGGAGCTCGAATCGCTCCTGTCCGCCGCGCGGATGGAGCCGGTTCCGTTCCGGCCGTGCGGCGGGGCGCGGTTCCAGGGGATCCCCGATGCCGGGTGAGGGGAGGATCTGGGACGTGGCGATCGTCGGCGCGGGTCCCGGCGGGCTCTTCGCCGCAAGCGCCCTGGCCGGCAAGCTGTCGGTGCTGGTCCTGGACGAGAAGGGGAGGACCGGCGGGGCGGGGGCGATGACCGACGGGAAGCTGAATCTTTCTCCGCACATCGGGCTCGACCTCGCGGAGCTTTCGATCGGCGAGGAGGAGGCCCTGGAGCGGATCGCCCGGATCGACGAGGCGTTCCTGCGGCACGGGGCGGATCCGACGGTCTACGGCGAGGACCGCGAACGGATCGGGACGTGGCTGGACCGCGTCTCCTGGGCGAGGCGCAGGACCCCGAAGGGGGAGTGGGACATCACCCTGCTCCCGGCGCGCCAACGTCACATGGGGACCGACCTGGCTCACCGGGTCGTCGCCCGGATGACGCAGGCGATCGCCTCGGCCGGCGCGGAGTTTTCCCTGAAGACGCGCGTCGAAACGGTTCGGCGGCGATCGGGCGGGCCGTTCGTCCTTCGAACGGCGAAGGGGGAGTTCTTCGCCCGGTACGTCCTCGCGGCCCCCGGCCGAGACGGCGCCTACTGGTTCCGCGAGGAGGCGAGGGGGCTCGGCGTCGCAACCCGGTACGGCGCGATCGACATCGGCTGCCGCGTCGAGGTGGCCTCTCCCGTCTACGAGGAGATCACCCGCGTCCTGTACGACCCGAAGTTCCTGTTCGTCACCCCGACCCACGGGGACCGCACCCGGACGTTCTGCACGAACCCCGGAGGGCGGGTGCGGGTCGAAGTGCGCGACGGCTTCCGGCTGGTGAACGGGGACGCGCTGAAGGCCCGCAAGACGCCCAATACGAACTTCGCGATCCTGAACACCGTGTCCATGACCGAGCCGGTGCAGGACACCACGGAGATGGGGCGGAAGGTGGCGGAGTTCGCGAACTTCTGGGGAGGGGGGCGAAGCCTCGTCGTGCAGCGGTTCGGAGACCTGATGGGAGGGCGGCGCTCCCGCGCGGAGACGTTCCACTCCGCGGAGGCCGGGTACGACAAGATGACGCCGACGCTTCCGCCCGGGGAGGGGGTCACGCCGGGGGACATCTCCTTCGCCTACCCGGGGCGGATCGTGGACAACCTGCGGGAGAGCCTGATGCTCCTGTCGCGCGTGATCCCGGGCGTGGCGCACCCGTCGACGGCCATCTACGTCCCGGAGATCAAGTTCTACGACACGAAGTACGCGACCGACCGGAACCTCGAGACGACCGTGCCGAACCTCTTCGTCGCCGGCGACGGCGTGGGGAAATCCCGCGGAATCGTGGGCGCGGCCCTGAACGGCTGCCTCGCCGCCGAGGGGATCCTCCGCAAGGAAGGGAAAGCGCCGCTCTAGAGCGTGTACCGCGACGGGTCCAGGATCTCGAACCCCGCCTCCTCGATCGCCTTCTTGATCGGCGCCACGTTGAGCGTGGCGATCCGGAAGAAGTTCGCCCGCTTCCCCGCCTCCACGTGTCCCGTCGCCAGAACGCTCGTAATGTTCACGTGGAAGGAGCTGATGATCGCCGCCAGCTGCGCGAGGGTCCCCGGCTTGTCCGGAACGATCACCTCGATCCGCGAACTGACCTCCCCGATGCCCAGCACGTCGATGAACGCCTCCAGCACGTTCGTCCTCGAGATGATCCCGACCACCTTCCCGTCCCTGTCCACGACCGGCAGGGCGTTCACCTTGAAATCGTGCATCAGGACGATGGCGTCCTCGAGGGTGTCGGAGAGCGTCGCCGTGATCACCTTCCGCGTCATCACCTTCCCGACCGGCGTGTCCTTCAGGAACTTCTCCGCGTCCTCGGCGGAGAATCCGGGAACCAGCCCCCCGGGGAGCACCGCTCCCCGGATGTCCCGGTCGGAGAGGATCCCCGCCAGCCTGCCGTCCCCTCCGGTCACCGGGATCTGACGGACGTTTCCCTCCCGCATCCGGTCGCGCGCCTCGAACAGGGAGGCGGAAGGGGCCACGGTGACGATATTCCTCTGCATTCTGCTGGCTACGAACATGCGTTCATCCTCCGCGCACCGGGGTCACTCTCCAAGGAGCTCCCGGATGTGGATTTCGATGCAGGACGTGAGGGACCCGATCTCGTAGCCGCCTTCGAGCACGGCCACCATCCGGCCGCCGCAGTAGGCGTCGGACAGCTCCGCCACGCGCCGGGTCAGGAACCGGAATCCCTCGTCGGAGAGCTGGATGTCCGCGAGCGGGTCGTCGCGGTGGGCGTCGAACCCGGCCGACACGAGGATGATCTCCGGGCGGAACCGCTCCACGGCGGGCGTGAGCATCTCCTCGAACGTCAGGCGGTACTCGTCGTCCCCCGCCCCGGGCGCCATCGGGGCGTTCAGCGTGGTTCCCTCCCCTTTCCCCTTGCCGATCTCCCACCGGCGGCCGGTGCCGGGATAGAGGAACGTGGGGTGCTCGTGAACGCTGAAGAAGAATACCGACGGGTCCTCGAGGAAGACGCTCTGCGTTCCGTTGCCGTGGTGGACGTCCCAGTCCACGATGAAGACCTTCCCGACCCCGTGCCGCGCCTGCAGGTATTTCGCCGCCACGGCCACGTTGTTCATGAGGCAGAATCCCATCCCCGCTTCGCGGCCCGCGTGGTGTCCCGGCGGGCGGATGGCGCAGAAGGCGCGGTCCGCGGCCCCTTCCGCGACCGCCTTCGACCCGGCGACCGCCCCCCCGGCGGAGAGGAGCGCCACGTTGTAGGAGTGGCGGTTCAGGTAGGTGTCCTCCGCGTCGAGCGTCAGGTCGCCGCGCCGGCACGCCGACTCCAGTTTTTCCAGATATTCCCGGCCGTGGACGGCCAGGATGTCCTCCTCGGCCGCGTAGTCGGGCGTGACGGGGATCAACCGGTCCAGGAGGCCCGCGGTCCGGAGCCGCTCGACGATGGCCAGCAGGCGCTCCGGCGACTCCGGATGCTCGAACGGCGGCGCATGCAGCAGGTAGTCGGGGTGGTAGGCGAACGCCAGGCGCTTCATCTTCGGCCTCAGCGGAACGCCGTGATCTCCTCCGGCGGCTTCCTCGGCGGCTTCTGCGGCGCCGTGTCCGGCTTACCGACCGCGATGATCGCGACGAGATCCTCGGGGAACCGGACGGAGAGCGCCGACTCCAGCTCCGGCTTCGCGATCAGGGGGCCGGTCATCCAGCAGGTCCCGTATCCGAGCGCGTACCCCGCCAGGAGGAACTGCGCGATCCCGGCCGAGACCCCCTGCAGTCCCGGGTTCACCTGGAATCGGCGGACCCTGTGCCGGTCGGGGTCCTTCTCCCGCAGCGCCTTGTCCGTCGCCGATTCGTAGGGGGAACTCACCACGCACACCGCGGCGGGGGCGAAGGCGAACAGGTTGTGGCTGTTCGGCTTCGCCGCCGGGATCTCTTTTCCCGTGACGCGGGCGACGATCTCGTCGACGATCCCTTTCAGCCGGGCCAGCGTATCCTTCTCCTGCACGACGATGAACCGGAAATTCTGCGAGTTCCCGGCCGTGGGCGCCCACGAGGCGGCCTCCACCATCCTCAGGAGGTGCTCCTTCGGCACCGCCTCCTTCCGGAACTTCCGTATGGTCTGCCGGCCTTTCATCGCCGAAAAGACGTCCATTCCGTTCCTCCTATCCATTCCATTAAGGTGCGATCAGCAGGAGCTCCGCCGATCGCTCCCTCTCCCGCACGCGGGACACCACCCGCCCCTCCGGGATCCTCCCTTCGGACGCCACGGCGGCCCGAAAGGTTTCCGCCGAACTTTTCCCCCCCGCGATGACGAGCAGCGCCGCGCCGGGCAGATCCGCAACGGTCCCGGAAACCGCGGCGACGATCGCCTGGCCGATGTCCGTCAGCTTCCCGCCGCGCTCCTTCACTGCGATCTTTTCCGGCACCGCGATCCGGAGAGAGTCCCCTACCCTTGCGATCGCGACCTCGGCGGAGATCTTTTCCAGTTCGGCCGAAAGGCGGGCCAGAAGGGCGTCACGCTTCGCCGCGGACTCCCGCCGCTCCTCCTGCAGCCGCTCGACGCGCCCCGACAGGATGTCCCGGTCGCGCCTTGCCTCCTCCTCCCGCGGCGCGAGGGTCGACATCTTCTCCCGGAGCCCGGCGTTCTCCGCACGGAGAGCCGCAAGCTCCTTTTCGTTCCCTTCCGCGCGCGCGGCCAGTTCCTGCAGACGCCTGCCGGTCGCCTTCTCCTTCTCCAGCAGCTCGTTGATGAACTGTTCCCGCGTGATGCGGGTCCCCTCGTACGTCTTCCGCGCGGCCCCGAGATCCTCCCCCAGCCGCGCAAGCTGTTCGTCCTTTTCCCGGATGCGGCCGGCGAGGGACGCCTCGGTCTCCTTCCCGGCGGCCACCTGGCGGGAGAGAGCGGCCTTCTCCTCCGAAAGCTTCGCCTTCTCCCGGTTCAGGGATGCGAGGGCGTCCCGCAGCGAGTCGGATTCCCGGGTCTTTAGGTCGTACGCCGACTTCGTGACCATGCATCCCGTCCCGAACAGCAGGAGGAGCGCGACGATCGGCGGGAAAACCTTGGCGGTCAAGGGCGACGCTCCACGGCCGGCGATGAATTCCGGGAATATTTAAGGATTTTACTTTCCGGCACCTTTTTTATAAAGTTGAAAATAAATTCCGAAGGGTCTTGCCCTTTGCCCTCCACCCCCGACGATCTCCTCGAAAAGCTCACCCGGCTCGGCTACATGGGCCCCGACGGTCTCCGGGACGCGCGGAGGAGGGCCGCCTCCGACGGGATCTCCGTCCTCGAGGCCGCTCTCCTCGACCATCGCCTCCACCCCGACGCGAGGGGGTGGATTCTCGCCGAAGCGCTGGGGATCCCGTTCTCGGAGATGGAGCCCGAAGCGGTCCCCACCGGCCTCTCCGAACTGCTCCCGGAAGCGCTGGCGCGCGAGAAACAGATCGTCCCGATCTCCCGGGAGGGGGAGCGCCTGACGGTCGGCGTCGCGGACCCGTTCCAGCACGGGACGTTCTCCTCCATCGCGGAGATGACCGGGTTGACGCCGCGCATGGTGGTGTGCCCCCGGCGAACGATCGGGGAAATCCTCGCTCGACTGTACCCCGATCCCGGGAACCTCTCCCCGGAGGAGCTGTCCGGCGGCGCGATCTCCCGCGAGGAGGCGGAGGAGTGGATCTCACTCGGGGGGGCAAGACGCGTGGTCGAGCAGGTGCTCCTTCACGGCGCGAGCCGGGGGATGTCCGGCGTCCGGATGTACCCGGTCGGTCGGGAGGTCGTCATCGAGGGCCGCGGCAGGGAGAAGCCGGTTCTCCTCCTTTCCTGTCCGCTCAAGAGCCGCGATCTCCTGTTCGAAGCGTTCCGGGACCTCGCGCGCGCCTCCGCGGATCCGTCCGGCCTTTCGGAGGAGATGTTCCACCTCGAGTCCGCGGCGGGGGTCACCGCCTTCCGCGCGAGCTTCATACGGGGGCTCTCGGGTCCGGAGGTGACGGTCCGGATCCTCCCGGACCTGCGCGGGGGGATCGCCCTCGACTCCGTGGGCCTCACCCCGTCCCAGTTGGACATCACGCAGAAGGTCCTGGGGAAGGGGAGCGGGCTCTTCCTCGTGTCGTCGCCGGGGCCCGAGGGAGGCGCCACGACCCTCTACGCGATGCTTCGGGAGACGCACCGGGCGGGCGCCCGTGTGGTCACCGTGGAGGAGCAGCACCGGTTCCGGAACGAGGGGTACATCCAGATGGAGCGGCGGCGGGTGGACGGACAGTTCTCGGGGAGCTACACCCGCCTGGCCGAATCGCTCGAGCCGGATTTCCTCATGATCGAGCGCATCCAGGAGCCGGCCGAACTCGTCGACCTCCTTCACCTCGCGCAGTCGGGCGTGGTCGTCCTCTGCGGCATCCGCCGGCTGAATTTCGACCGGACGCTGCGGACGCTGCTGGCAACCGAGGCGGACCCGTTCATCCTGGCGCACGTGACGCGCCTCGTGATGCACCAGCGCCTCGTGAAGCTGCTGTGCGTCGACTGCCGCCGCCCCGTACCGGCCAGGCCGTCCGTGCGCGATGTGGGGGACCGGTATCGCGGAGAGCTGGAGGCGGTCGTGCGGGACGCCTCCTTTTTCCTCCCGTCGGGGTGCCCGAAGTGCCGCGGCGCCGGCTACGCGGGGAGGATGGCCCTGATCGAGCTCCTCCCCTTCACCCCCGGGGTGCAGAACATCGTGGCGTCGGACACCCCCATCGACGAGAAGATCGGAAAACTCCTCGGAGAGGAATTCTACTCCGCCGTGCAGTCCGTGAACGACCTCCTGCGGCGGGGAATGGTAACATACGAGGAAGTTCTGCCGTTTTTCCGCTGACGGTCGTTCCATAGTCCATCCTCCTGCGGAGGTCTGTCCATGCGAGTCAAGATGCCGGGAGCGCGAATGCTCTTGCCGGCGGTCGCCGTTCTCCTGGCGTTGTCGTGGGGAGCCGACGCGGGGGAGAAGAAGCGGCCCGAAAGCCCGCACGAGCGGAAGAACGCCAGGGCGTGCGTCGTGTGCCACGTGAGCGTCCCGGCCGAGGGGAGCCAGCCCCGCAGGGACGGCAACCTGCGGTTCGGCGGCGACATCGTCGCCCTGTGCTCCTCGTGCCACGAGGGGTACCGCCACATGCACCCCGTCAAGATCGCCGTCGCACCCGACCTCAAGTCCCCGGAGGAGCTTCCGCTGGACAAGGACGGGAAGATCACCTGCATCACGTGCCACGACGTGATGGAGGGTCACGGCGTGACCCGCAAGAAGCGGCTGGCGGGGAGGGCGCTGTGCCTCAACTGCCACTCCGACACCGACATCCTCGCGGAGGTGGTCTGGTATCCCGCCCGTCTCCGGCGGGGCGAGAAGGGCCGACTCGAGGTGAAGGTCGTCGAGTTCCGCATTCCGCGGAAGAAGACGACGCTCGGGGATACCGTCCTCCTCTACTATTACGCGAAGAACGTGGACACCGGGGAGATCACGTTCGGCACGAACGTCCTGCACGACGACGGCGCGAGCGGGGACCGGGTGGCGCGGGACTCCGTGTACACGCTGACCGAAATGGCTTCGGGGATTCCGAAGGAGAAGCGCGTCGTCTACACCGCCTGGGTGCTCGACCCGGGCGGGCGGCGCAGCAACACGGTCACGCTGGCGGTCCAGTACGATTAATCGACGGGAGCGGGGATAAGGAGGGATCTTGAAGGAGCGGACACTGAACAGGATGTTCCTGAACCGGTTCGCCGAAGGAGGCGACGCGGTGCGGTATCTCGTCCCGGGCGCCGGCGGCTACGCCCCGGTGACGTACCGGGAGGCGGGGGAGGCATCCCGGGAGATCTGCCTGGGGCTGATGGCGCTGGGGCTCTCCCGGGGAGACCGCGTGGCGATCCTGGCCGGGACCCGGCTCGAGTGGTGCCTGGCGGACATCGGGGGAATCCTTGGAGGGTTCGTGACCGTGCCGGTGTACCCTTCCAATCTCCCCGACCAGGTCGAATACATCCTCGCGCATTCCCGCGCCCGCGTCGTCTTCGTCGAGGACGAGCCGCAGTACAACAAGATCGCCGGAAGCCGGTCGCGTCTGCCGAACCTTTCCACCATCGTCTTCATGACCGGCGACGCCGGGGGGAAGGAGGGGGCGGTTCCCCTCGACGCCCTTCGGGCGCGGGGGCGGGAGTTCGGGACGGCGAACCCGGGCGCGATCGAGGCTCGGACGGACGAGATCCGGCCGGAGGACGACCTGACGATCATCTACACCTCGGGGACCACCGGCCCGCCGAAAGGGGTCGTCACGCGCCACAGCAACTACGCGTTCAACGTGACCGCCGCCCTCGAGGCGGTGCACGTCCCCCGCGGCTCGACGTTCCTGCAGTTCCTCCCGCTGGCGCACTCCCTGGGACGGCTCGAGCATTTCCTGACCTCCGACGCGATGGCGGTGTCGGCCTTCGCGCGGTCCCTCACGACCGTCGCCGAGGACCTCGCGCTCGCCCGGCCCGAGATCATGGTGAGCGTCCCGCGGCTCTACGAGAAGTTCTACGCGCGGGTCCAGGCCAAGGTCGACGAGGACGGGGGCTTGAAGAAGGCGATCTTCCGGTGGGCGATCGGCGTGGGGCGCGAGGCGTCCCGCGTCCGGCAGCGGGGGGAGGAGGTCGGGGGGTTCCTCGCGTGGAAGAATTCGATCGCGGACCGGCTGGTCTTCTCCAAGATCCGCGAGCGGATGGGCGGGCGGCTCCGGTTCTTCATCTCCGGGGGGGCGCCCCTCTCGCGCGAGATCGCCGAGTTTCTCCACGCCCTGGGCGTCCTGATCCTGGAGGGGTACGGTCTCACGGAGACGTCCACGGTCACGACGGTCAACCGCCTCGAGCGGTACAAGTTCGGAACGGTCGGGAAGGCGCTCCCGGGAACGGAGATCCGCATCGCCGCCGACGGCGAGATCCTGGTCGGGGGGCCGCACATCTTCCGGGAGTATTTCAACGACCCGGCCGCGACCCGGGAGACGATCGACGCGGACGGCTGGCTCCACTCGGGCGACATCGGGACGCTCGACGACGAGGGATTCCTCCGGATCACGGACCGGAAGAAGGACATCATCGTCACTTCCGGCGGGAAGAACATCGCGCCGCAGAACGTCGAGAACCTCCTGAAGAACGACCCGTTCGTCAGCCAGGCGTTCGTGTACGGCGACCGGAAGAAGTTCCTGACCGCCCTCGTCACGCTGTCCCCCGACGAGATCGCGGCCTGGGCGGCGCAGCAGGGGATCGCGGAGCGCGACCCGGAGGCGCTCGCCGCGCGCCCGGAGGTGGCGAAGCTGCTCGATTCCCGGATCGCGGACATAAACCGCGGCCTCGCCTCGTTCGAGCAGGTGAAGAAGTTCGTGATTCTCGGGAAGGATTTTTCGCAGGAGACGGGAGAGCTGACCCCGACCCTCAAGATCCGCCGGAAAGTCGTGGTGGAGAAGTACGGCCGCCTCCTCGACGCCCTGTACGAGAAGGATTGACGGGAACCGTTGACCCGGACGATCTACGAGATCAACCGACTCCCGGAGGAGGAGCGGTCGGCGCTTCTGTCGGCCCTGATCCCGCCGCGGCTGCTCGAGACGTTCCGCATCGATCCCCGGACGTTCCGGAACCCGTCGGGGGCGGAGTGCGTGAAGATCGCCTGTCCGGAGGAGATGCCGTTCTTCCAGATCGACGTGCGGCGCGATCCGGCCGATCCGGACGCGTCGTACTTCCTCGACGTGTCCAACTCCCCTTTCGGGCAGATGGAGATCTCCTTCATCATCGTGAACGACCCCGACGGGGAGCGGTTCACCATCGACCGCGACGAGCACGGACACGAGACGTATTTCGGCACCGCCCGCCGGAACATCCCCGAGGAGATCCGGGCGATGGAGGCGGGGCTGGCGCCGGGCCAGGTGCGGCGGGGGCTGCGGATGATGCGGGAAATGGTGGCGTGCTGGGACGATTTTTTCGGGCGCACCGGACACAAGTTCTACTTCCTCGAACCGTTGGGGTACAACAGCGCGATCCTCTACGAACGCAGCGGTTTCCAGTACGTGAAGGGAAAGGAAAAGATGCTCTGGATCGACCGCGGGTTCCACCCGGGCGGCGAACTGTACGACCGCCTCGACGCCAGCACCCCGTTCCGCCGGATCGAGCACGCGCGCACCGTGCGGGGACGCGCCTGGGCGATCCACGACGGCATCCTCGGCGAACCGTGGGAGAGCCCGAAGATGTACAAGACCGTCGGGGTGAACGCGGGGGTGAACACTTTTTCCGGGGAGGGGTATTGAGAAGGACCATCCTACCGGCCGTACTTCTTCTGGCCGCGCTGCTTCCGGCGATTTCCGCGGCGGAAGAAGGGGAGGAGGAGCGTCCGCGCATCTTCCTCGAGAAGAAGGTGTTCTCGGACACGGCGGGGGGAAAGCGGAGCTTCTACGAGCCTTACACGGTGGAGAAAGGGGAGACGCTCTGGAAGATCCTCGAGCGGAAATCCCCCCTCTCGCCGGAACGGTACATCGAAAGCCTGAAGGAGTTCCGCCGGGCCAATCCGACGGTCTCCGATCCGTCCCGCCTCGTCCCGGGCCAGAAGATCCTCGTTCCCACGGGAGGCGGCGGGAAACCGGAGGAGGACGGGAGGACCGAGGCGTACGCGGTGAAGAAGGGCGACTCCCTGCTGAAGATCCTCTCTTCGCGCGGCGTTCCGCGGAAGGAGCGGAAGAGGTACCTCGATGCGATCCGCCGGATCAACCCGTCGGTGCGGGACGTGAACCGGATCCTCGCGGGGAAGACGTTGCGTCTGCCGACGGAGGCGTATTTCGAGGAGAAGGCGCCGGTGGTGGCCGCTTCCGGTCCGGCGCCGGCGCCGGAGCCGTCCCCGGCGGAGACGGTCGCGCCGGCCGTGGAGCCGTCCCCGTCGTCCGCTCCCTCCCCGGTGGCCCGACTCACGCGGGACGTTACCCCCGCCCCGGGTCCGGACGACCTTGCCCCGGGGAAACCCGAGGCGGAACTGCTGGTTCCCAAGGCTCCGGCCCCGGACGCGTCGCTCCTGGAGACGGGAAAGCGGGAGCCCGCGACGGAGGCGGTCACCCCGCCCGCGTCCTCACCGTACCGGGGACTGCTCTCGGACCTGTTGAACGCCCTCGGGGAGAAGTGGGTCGAGCGGGGGACCATGTACCTGCCCGCTCCTTCGGGCGGCGAGGTCGTTCTGAGGATGGAGGATTTCCCCGTGGTCCGGTTTTCCGGCGGCTCGGAGGCGCTGGTCGATTTCCGCGGAGGGCTGCCGCGGAGGGTTCGGGATGCCGTGACCGCGAACTGGCGGCAGATGCAGGTCGTTTCCCTGGCGGACGCCCGCACCGCGGGAGAGATGATCGACCGGATCCTCCGCGTCTCAGGGTACCACTCGATCCGGGAGGGAGTCAGCCGGCCGGTGATCATCGGCGAGGCCGTATCCGTCGCCATTCCGGCCCGGTGGGTCGTTCAACGGACGGAGGACAGTGTCCTTTCCGGCGACCTGGTCCTCGTGAAGGAGGTCCCCGAGAAGCCCGGAGAGGAGATCCTGGCGGTCCTGCGGTACGCCGGGAGGGTGGGCGTCCGCGTCCTTCCGTACGCCGCGGATCCGGCGACGGCGGAAGGCTTCCTCGTCGGCATCGGAGAGGATGGAAAGGCCGAAAGGATCCCCGTGGCGCTCACGGTTCCCAGGGAGGGAGGTCTGCCGGCGGTCGATTTCGGCCTGTCCGTTCTCGGCATCCCGTCGAAAGACGGGGAACGGCTCCGGATCGGAGAGAAGGGGGAGTCGTTCCAGCTCGTGGTCCAGCCGGAACGGTATTTCGAGGCCGGAACCGGGAAGTACGTCGTCGACACGGGAAAGATATCCCCCGCCATCCGCGCGATCCTCAAGGGGGCCGGGTACACCGTGTTCCCCGTCGGGAAGGACGACTCCGGCCGGGATCTGTTCCGCCGCCTCCTGAAGGCGGCGGGAGTCGCGGTCGAGGAGCGCAGGGAGCACCTGCTCGCAGGCGGGGACAAGGCCGGGTACGAGGTCCGGGTCACAGGCGCCTTCCTGACCTTGCCCGGCGCGGCCGGAGGGTCGGCCCGGAAGGCGGTCCTGGTCCGAGGGAGGACGCACTCCGCCACCCGGGTTCTCCTGAGGGATCTCGGGGTGGAAATCGTGGAATGGTAGTCGTAGAATAGCCGTCGGAAGCCGCAGCCGGGCATTGGGGGATCGGAATGGCCATCACGACGAATCGCAACCCGGCCCGCCGCGTGGCCGAGACTTCGTCGCTCCTGGGGCTGGTGGAGTTCCGCCCCCGGATGACGATCGTCCTCGTCTTCCTCACCATCACGGTGGCTGTCGTCGGATGGCGGTTCTCCCGCGACGCAGGGTCCCGCCGGGTGGACATCGTGGCGCGGGAAGCGGTGGAACTCTACACGTCGGTCCCGGCGAGCGAGGCGACGGTCGAGCCCGCCGATGCGGAGAAGAAGATCCTCGACCTCTCGGGGGTCGCCCTGGAATTGCCCCGGGAGGAACCGGGGTTCACGGTCGCGTGGGTGCGTCGGGCGGTCCTTGGGAAGCATCCGGGGGCGGCCGTCCGGTTCCGGTACTCCGGCGACGCGTACCTGCTGGTCGTATTCCGGCAGGATCGGCTTCTCGGCAACGCCCCCCCGGCCGCGGTTCCGGAGGAATCGTTCCTCTCGGGGGAGCGGGACGGGAAGTCGTTCGTGTTCTGGGAGCGGGACGGGGCGACCTTCATCGCGGTGTCGGACGCCGACGTGACCCGGACGTTCGAGATGGTTCGCCTTTGTTTTACGTGATCTGAGTCCGATCCGTAGGAGTCCACCAAGGAGGAAACCCCATGATCGTCGCAAGGCGAATGAAGCGCAACCCGGTGTTCGTGGACGAAGCGGATTCGATGCGGCGGGCGATGGACCTGCTGAAGGAGCACGAGATCCGCCATCTTCCCGTGCTGAAGGACGGCGACCGGCTCGTCGGCATCCTTTCGGAGCGGGACATCAAGCAGGCCTCCCCCTCCCCGGCGACCGCCCTGGAGATCCGGGAGATCTATTACCTCCTCGACAAGGTCAAGGTGAAGCAGATCATGACCCGGCGCCCGTACACCGTATCCTCCTCGACTCCCATCGAGGAGGCGGCGCTGATCATCCGGGAGAAGAAGATCGGCTGCCTCCCGGTGGTGGACAACGGGAAGCTCGTCGGGATCCTGACCGAAACCGACGTCGTCGACGCCTTCATCGAGGCGATGGGCGTGAGCGGGCCCGGCTACCGGGTGGAACTGGCGCTCCCGAACCGCCCGGGGATGCTGTTCGAGGTCCTGAAGCTCATGAAGGACTTCGACGCGAACATCGTGTCGGTCGCCACGGCCGCGCACGACGAGGCGGACAAGAAGATCCTGATCCTCCGGATCGAGACGCGGAACTACAAGGTGCTGAAGGCCGCCTTCAAGAAGTCGGGTTTCGAGGTGATCTCGGCCGATTGACCCGCGTCAAGGAACATCGCCGCGCGCGGGAGCATCCTAAGGAACATGGGGTAACATACAGGAGGAGGTGTTTCCGGTGAAACCCGAAGTCGAAAAGGTTCTGGACAGCATTCGCCCCGCCCTGCAGGCAGACGGGGGAGACGTGGAACTCGTCGAGGTCGACGGGGGCGTGGTGAAGGTGCGCCTCACCGGCGCATGCGGCGGCTGCCCGATGGCGCAGATGACCCTGAAGGGCGGCATCGAGGCGGCACTCAAGGAGCGGATCCCCGCCGTGGAGCGGGTGGAGTCCGTATAACAAAACCCACAGCGAAAGGGAGGTATCATGGCGTACAAGATCACCGAGGAGTGCATCGCCTGCGGCGCATGCGTGCCGGAGTGCCCCGCCCAGTGCATCGCGGAGGGGGACCCGATCTACGGAAACGCGAATACGGACCGGAATCGCCGTCCCTGCCGGGGCGGCCGAACGGGGCGGGAGGACACCTTCCCGCCCCGTTTCATTTCCAGGGACCTGGGGACGCTCCCGTAACCGTCACAGCAGTTTCCGCACTTCCGCATCGAAGGCGTCCTTGTCGATGTAGCCGACATGGATGTTCTTGATCTCCCCGTCCTTCCCGATGAAGAAGGTGGTGGGGATCGAGGAGACGCCGCCGTACGCCCGCGCGGTGGCCAGATCCCCGTAGAGGATCCTGTACTCGATCCGGTGGGTCATCAGGAACCCGGCAAGGTTTCCCCGGGTGTCGGTATCGAGCGAGATCCCGATCATCTCGAGTCCTTTCCCCCTGTGCCGGTTGTACACCTCGACGAAGCCCGGGGTCTCGTTCCGGCACGGTGGGCACCAGGTCGCGAAGAAGTTGATGACGGTGGGCTTCCCCGCGAAGCTTTCGGAGGAGAAGAGATTCCCGTTCACGTCGGGAAGCGAGAACGGAGGGGCGGTTTTCGGCGCGGACGGCGCGGCGGCCGACGGGAGCGCGGATTCCGTCGCGGTCTTCCCGTCCCGGCCGGATTGCCGGTTGCGGACCAGAAGGAACACTGCCGCCAACACCACGAGGATCACGGCGACCAGCGCCACGGCCCCGATTCCTCGTACCGATCCCGATGCCCGTTTCATTCATGCCCTCCGGTGACGCGCTCTTTCCCTGTTCGATGCGCTTCCCCGCGATGATGGTGCCGTTCGGTCCAATCTGCCGGAATCGCTCCGGTTTTTCCCATCTCCGCCATCCCGGGGAATACGTGTTGTACTTCGGTACGTTTTCGGATTATAAACGGAAACGGGATCGCCGGGCGGACGAAACGGAATCCGCCCGGCCGGTATCCAATAAAACACCCATCGGGCAAGGCGGCAACGAGTGCGCGCCGGTTCCGGGTGGTCCGGAAGGAGACAGGCGATGGCGAAATGGTCGATGGAAGAGGCGCTCCGGCTCGCGCTGCGGCTCGAAGAGGAGAATTTCGGGGAGTACGAGAAGAGCGCCTCGGAGGCGGGGAACCCGGGAGTGAAGTCGATGTTCCGGTACCTCGCGGACGAGGAGCGGAAGCACATAACCCTCATTCGGGACAAGATGGCGCAGTTCAACGTCAAGCCGTGACGCGGAACGCCCCGTAGACTCCATGGCGAACGTCTTCTTCGACCACATCTCCACGACGCCCCTCGACCCCCGCGTGCTCGAGGCGATGATGCCGTACCTCACCGGATGGTACGGCAACCCCTCGTCGCACATCCACGAACAGGGGCAGGCGGCCCTCCGTGCGGTGGACACGGCGCGGGGACAGGTCGCCGCGATGATCGGGGCGAAGGCGGGGGAGATCGTCTTCACCTCCGGGGCGACCGAGGCGAACAACCTCGCGGTCCTCGGCGCGGCCGAGGCCGCGGGCGCCGGCAGGCGGCACGTGGTCGTGTCGGAGGTCGAGCACTTCTCCGTGATGAACGCCCTGGTCCCGCTTCGCAACGCGGGGGACGACGTCACCGTCGTTCCGGTGGACGCGGACGGGCGGGTGGACCCCGCCGCCGTCCGGGAGGCGCTTCGACCCGGCACGGCGCTCCTGTCCGTGATGCAGGCGAACTCCGAGATCGGCACGGTCGAGCCGGTGGAGGAGATCGGGCGGATCGCCCGCGAGGCGGGCGTCCCGTTCCACGTGGACGCGACCGCTTCGGCCGGACACATCCCGCTGGACGTCCGGGAGCTGCAGGCGGACTTCGTCACCCTGTCCGCGCACAATTTCTACGGCCCCAAGGGGGTCGGGGCGCTCTACGTCCGGAGCGGCGCGAAGGTCGCCGCGCGGTCGTTCGGCGGTTTCCAGGAGTCCGGGTACAGGGCGGGCACCGAGAACGTCGCCGGGATCGTCGGGATGGGCGCGGCGGCCCTGCTGGCGGCGGCGGAACGGGAGTCCCGCGCGGTGGAACTCGCCAGGCTCGGGAGGATCCTGCGGGAGGGGCTGGCGCCGATCCCGCTGCTCCATTTCACCGGCCACCCTACGCTTCGGCTTCCCGGGCACGTATCCTTCTGGGTGGAGCACGCGGAGGGGGAGTCGCTCCTCCTCTTCCTGAACGTGAAGGGGATCATGGCGGCGTCGGGATCCGCCTGCAGCTCCAACCTGCGCGGGGAGGACGAGGAGGACCTCGTGGCGTCCCCCGTGCTCCGGGCGATCGGCGTTCCCAGCGACATCTGCACCGGGTCGATCACGTTCAGCCTCGGGAAGGGGAACACCGAGGACGAGGTGCGGCTGGCCCTTTCGGTCCTCCCGGGAATCGTCGACCGGCTTCGGGGGATGTCTCCGACGTACCTCGACTACCAGAAACGTCAGGCGCAAGGGGGGTAACGAGCGATGGCGGCGGGCCCGTACAGCGAAAAGGTGATGGACCACTTCATGAACCCGCGGAACGTGGGGGAGATCGAGGGTGCCGACGGCGTCGGAGAGGTGGGGAACCCCGCCTGCGGCGACATGATGCGGCTGTACCTCAAGATCGACGACGGCCGCGTCATCGACGCCAAGTTCCGCACGTTCGGCTGCGGCGCGGCGATCGCCTCCAGCTCCATGCTCACCGAGATGATCAAGGGGAAGACCGTGGCGGAGGCCCAGGCGATCACGAACGAACAGGTGTCGGCGGCCCTGGACGGCCTCCCGGCGGTGAAGATCCACTGCTCCGTGATGGCGGAGCAGGCGGTCAAGTCCGCCCTCGACGACTACGCCAGAAAACATGCCGGCTGACCGGGGAGGTGACCGTTGCTGGACCTGAACGAGATCGAGATCCTGCAGGTGGCCCTGTCGCACGAAGGACGCGCCCGTGAATTCTACGACCGGATGGCGGCCCGGCACGGCGATTCGACCGCGGGAGACCTCTTCCGGTACCTCTCGGCGGAGGAAGAGGGGCACATCCGGAAGCTGACGGCGCGGTACCGGTACCCCGCTTTCGAGGCGGCGCAGCCGGAGAAGCATCTCCCCTACCTGATCGACCTGGACCGCATGGCGCGGGAGGACGGGGTGGACGCGGACGTCGATACCGGACCGGAAGCGGTCCGGCGGGGGCTGGGAATCGCCCGAAAGGCCGAGTTGCACGCCGTAGAGTTCTACTCCCTGGCGGGCGGGGTCGTCGACGACAAGGCGACGAAAACGCTCCTCGCGGAGCTGGAAGACGAGGAGCGCCGTCACCTGGCCAGGATCGAGGGCCACCTGGCGAACCTTCCGCCGGGGCCCCGCTGATTTTTTCGGCGGGGGGGGCGATCCGCAGAAAAATAAACGATCCCGGAGGATGACAGAGATGCCGACCAACCCGATGGAAGTGATCCGGATGGCGCTCGACCGCGAGAAGGCGGCGTACCGGAACTACACCGAGTACGCCCGGATCGCCACGGAGCCGGAGATCCGCGAGTTGTTCCATTACCTGGCGGAGGAGGAGAAGAAGCACGTGAAGATCCTCCAGGACGAAATCGAGAAGGAGACGCTCCAGGAGATGTAGCCCTCCTCGAGCGATCGATCCCGCGGGAGGCCGGAGTGGGACTTTCCCTGTACGACAGCGCGTCCCGCGGGAAAGTCCGCTTCGCGCCCCCGGACCCGTCCCGGGTGTCGATCTACACCTGCGGCCCCACCGTCTACCGGTACGCCCACATCGGCAACCTCCGCACGTACCTGCTGACGGACATCCTCGTCCGGACCCTGCGATTCCTCGGGTACGGCACGTTCGCCGTGCAGAACATCACGGACATGGGGCACATGCACCAGGAGCGCCTCGACCTCGGCGAGGACAAGGTGATCGCCGCCGCGCGCGCGGCGGGGAAATCCGCCCGGGAGATCGCCGAATTCTTCACGGAGGCGTACTTCCGGGATTGCCGGCGGATGGGGTTTTCCCCGGCGGACGAGTACCCGCGCGCTTCCGCCCACGTGCCCGAGATGATCGAGCTCATCCGGAGCCTCGAGGCGAGGGGAGCGGTGTACTCCGGGGGAGGGTTCCTGTACTTCGACGTCGCGAAGGCGGACGGGTACGGAAGCCTGTCGGGCGCCGCGCCAGGCCGGGGGGAGACGGCCTCGCGGACGGACGCCGCCGCCCACCGGCACAAGAAACGGGCGGAGGACTTCGTCCTCTGGATGCCCGCGGAGCCGGGACGGGAGTACCTCTGGGACAGCCCGTGGGGGAGCGGCTGGCCGGGGTGGCACATCGAGTGCGCGGCGATGGCCGTCCGCTACCTCGGCCCCGAGCCCGACATCCATGTCGGCGGCTCCGACCTCCGGTTCCCCCACCACGAGAACTCGCGGGCGCTGGCGATGACGGCGACGGGAAAGCGGTTCGCCGCGATCTGGATGCACGCGGCGCACCTGCTGGTGGACGGAAGGAAGATGTCGAAATCGGCGGGGAACGAGTACACGCTGGACGATCTCGCGTCGGGTCCCCGGGGCGGAGGGAGAGGGTTCTCCCCTGCCGATTTCCGGTACCATTGCCTGACCTTGCATTACGCGACCCCGATGAATTTCACCTGGGAAGGGCTCGTCGGATCCTCGCGGGCCCTCTCGCGGCTGCGGGGATCGTTCCGGAAGGCGGCCGAGGGGAGGACGGCCGGCGGGGATGCGGCAAACGTCCTCCGGAAGAAGTTCCGGGACGCGGTGGCGGAGGATCTGAACCTCCCCCGCGCCGTGGCGGTCGCCCACGAGGCGACGCGGTCCGGGATCGGCGGAGAGACGGCGCGGGCGCTGGCGGAGGAGTGGGACCGGGTGCTTTCCCTGGGGATTCTTCCCGGGGTCCCGGAAGGAGAGACGGCGGAAGTTCCCGCCGCCGTGGAGGCGTTGTCCCGCGAGAGGGACGCCTTGCGGCGGTCGGGCGACTACGCCGGGGCGGACGCGATCCGCGAGAGGATCCGTTCCGCCGGGTACGAGGTCGTGGACGGCCTCCCGCCCGGCGCCGGCCCGGCGATCATCGTTCGAAAGAAAGGAGCGTCATGATCATGGGACGAATCGCGACGATCGTAGCGGCGGCCCTCGCACTTTCCCTGGTTCTTCCCGCGGTTCCCGCCTCGGCGGGTGTCGAGGAAACGGCCCGGGTCGACTCCGCGGCCGAGGTGTTGACGAAGATCATGGAGATACCCGAGAAGGCGATCCCTCCCGCCCTCCTGTCCGACGCTCGGGGGATCGCCATCATCCCCAACGTCATCAAGGTCGGCTTCATCGTCGGGGGGCAGTACGGGAAAGGCGTGCTCGTCGTCCGGGGGAAGGGGGACGCGTGGGGGAACCCGGTGTTCGTCTCCCTGATGAGCGGCAGCGTCGGGTGGCAGATCGGGGCGGAATCCACCGATTTCATCCTCGTGTTCAAGACCCGGAAGAGCATCGAGGGGATCCTGAAAGGGAAGTACACCCTGGGCGCGGAGGCGGGAGTGGCCGCGGGGCCGGTGGGCCGCCGGGCGAAGGCGGAGACCGACGTCGAATTGAAGGCCGAGATCTACTCCTACTCCCGGAGCCGCGGCCTGTTCGCGGGGGTGTCCCTCGAGGGGTCCTCGATCCAGGTCGACGACAAGAGCAACGCGGCGTTCTACGGCCGGGAGGACGTCCGGCCCGAGGACATCGCGGAGGGGAGGAACATCAAGCCCCCCGCTTCGGCGGAAAAGCTGGAAAGGGCGCTGGAGGCGCACACCCGCAGGCCGTCGTAGGGGGAAAAGAGGAACCGGGGCGTCCCGCGAGGGGGCGCCCCGGTTCGCCGATCTTCCGATGGTGGGCGCTACAGGATTTGAACCTGTGACTTCCACCGTGTGAAGGTGGCACTCTACCGCTGAGTTAAGCGCCCCAGGGAACCCCTATTGTAGCGCCACCCGCCCGGCGTTCAACCGGTTTTTTCCTCAGAACGACAGCTGCGCGCCGACGTACGGCCCCTGGAGCTTGAAGGACGCCAGCGTGTCGTCCTTGTCGATCTTCAGGTCGAGGTAACGGTACCCCCCCTGCACCCGGACGAACGGGAACGGGGCGAACGAGGCGAAGGCGTCCGCGTCGTACAGGTGGTTGCCGGAATAAGCGATGCCGGTCACGCGCGCGTCGACGCGGATCAGATCCGAAAGGAATCCGGCTCCCGCCGCCACGCCGACCATCGGGACCGGCGCCTGGAAGTCCTTAAGGGTCGTTCCCTGGGCGGCGCTTCGAAGCTCCACCTCCCCGTCCACGTACCGGACCCTGAGGATCAGCCCGAGGTTCACGCTGGCCGCTCCGACGTCGGGACGAAGGATGTCGAACTGCACGTCCCCGTCGAGCATCTTCATGTCGAGCCGCGAGACCACGTTGTCGGACACGGAGTACGTCGTCCCGCTGAAGGTGACGTTGTCGGTCAGCGTCTTCGCTCCGTCGAATTTCAGCGCCGCGTAGCCGACCCGCAGCGTCACGTTGCCGATCCGCAGGAACGCCTCACCGACGGGGAAGTTCTCGTTTTCCATGCCCAGGGTGTCCTTGACGTCGAACCGGGTATCGGCCGCCCCGTTCGTCTTCGCGTCCCCGCTCAAGGAAGGGAACCAGTAGCTGCCGCGCACGCCGACGTCGAAACCGGGTCCGGCGAACGCGGCCGCCGGGGCCAGCGCCGCCACTGCGATGAACACCGCCACCGGGAGAATTCGTCGCATCTCGCCCTCCTTTTCCCGTCTGTTATAATGCCACTCGGTTTCCTATCGGCCGGGAGGGCCGGAAAGCTTAAAGGTTTGAAGGTTCGAAAACGGAAGCGGATGGGGCGCTGGTGGCCCCCCCGGACTTCAAATCCGGTCGGGAGGCGGAAACGTCTCCGGTGGGTTCGATTCCCTCACGCTTCCGCCATGCTTCATCCCCATCATCGAGTGCCGGCACCCGCAGTAGTTCTGGCGATAGAGGCCGAACTCGCGGGAGATGTGGACGCTTTGCAGGTACCCGTTCCCTTTCTTCAGGTTCGCCGGGACGAACGGAACCCCGGCCCGCTCCCCCTCTTCCCGGCCGAGGCGGTTGACCATCGCGGCGTCCTTCTTCGGGCTGACGGTCAAAACGGTGCCGAACGCCGGCATTCCCAGATCGACCGCCTTCCGGGCGGTCTCCCGCAAGCGGAACCGGATGCACTCCACGCAACGGCGCCCCCGCTCCGGTTCCCCTTCGAGCCCGGCCGTCGCCTCCTCCCATTCCCTTTCTCCGCCGCTTCCCACCACGAGCGGGAACGGATCCTTCTCCTGCAGGTCGAGGGCGGCCAGGGTCCGTTTCCGGAATTCTTCCGCGGGGTGGATATTCGGGTTATAAAAGAAGCCGGTGACGGCGAACTTCTCCCGCATGGCGCGGACGCCGTAGGCCGCGTCCGGCGCGCAGCAGATGTGGAGGAGCAGTTCGGTACCCCGGGGGATGTCGTCAAGGAGTTTCATGGCTGGAACCAGACCTCCTCGCGGCGAGTCTTATCCGGTAAACAGGTAGCAGGAATTCCCCGGAAAGGAAAGAGGGCATTTCGCGGTGGCGCCGGCGCTCATGCTTCTGGCAACATTCGGCTCGACCCTGGTCGCGGGGGCGCTCCTCGCGGGCGGGAATCCCCTCGCGCGCCCGGCGGACCTCGTGATGGGACTCATGTTCAACGTCCCTCTCCTGTCGATCCTGGGGGTCCACGAACTCGGGCATTACGCGGCCGCGCGGCACCACCGGGTCGACGTGACGCTCCCGTTCTTCCTTCCCGCCCCGTCGTTCATCGGGACCTTCGGGGCGTTCATACGGATCCGCTCGCCGATCCCCGACCGGAACGCCCTGTTCGACGTCGGGGTGGCCGGGCCGCTGGCGGGAGTGCTGGTCGCGCTTCCGGTCCTCGTGATCGGCCTCTCCCTGTCGGACGTCCGCGCCGCCGCGGGAATCGGCGGAATACCCCTCGGTGAGTCGCTGATCTTCAAGGCGGCCGCCCGGATGGTCCTGGGGGCGGTCCCGAACGGGTACGACGTCGTGCTCCACCCGGTGGCGTTCGCCGGCTGGATCGGCCTCTTCGTCACGATGCTGAACCTCATCCCCTCGGGCCAGCTCGACGGAGGGCACATCGCCTACGCGATCTTCGGCGAACGGTACGCGGAGGCGGCGCGACTCGTCCCGTACGCCCTCCTGTTGATGGGCATCCTCTGGGTCGGGTGGTTCGTCTGGGCGGTCCTCCTCTTCGCGCTCGGGACGCGGCACCAGAGGACCGTCTACGACGAGGTTCCCCTGACGCGGAGGCGGAAGTACCTGGGCGCGGCCGCGGCGCTCCTGTTCCTCCTGAGCTTCTCCCCCAGCCCGTTCCCGGTGTAGGAGGGGGCGGCCATCCGCGACCTCCTCGCCCTCCGTCCGTACCTTGCCCGGCGAAAGCGGGCCTACGCCCTCTGCGCCGCGGGCCTCGTCGTATCGAGCGTCTTCGGTCTCCTGGTCCCGTGGATGACCCGGGAGGCGATCGACGCGGTCTCCGCCCCTGCCGGGGGGGCGATCCCGCCCACGGCCCGGTTGATCCGGGCCGTCGAGGCGATCGTCCTCTTCTCGCTGCTGCACGCCTCCTTCCGGTACCTGGCCCGGCGCCTGCTCCTCGTCTCCGCGCGCGCGGTCGAGCAGGAGGTCCGACGGAGCCTCTTCTCCCACGTCATGCGCCTTCCGTATTCCTTCTTCCAGGCCACGCCGACCGGCGACGTGATGTCGCGCCTCACGAACGACCTCTCCGCCGTCTGGCTGTTCCTCGGCCCCGGCCTCCTGACCCTCATCGGCACCTCCGTCTCGTGGGTGATGGCGGTCGCCTTCATGGCGAGGATCAGCCCGCAGCTCACGGTGGTGTCGCTCCTGGTCGCCCCCCTGGTCGTTCTCCTTTCCCGGGAGTACGGCAGGGCGTTCCACCGGCAGCACCGCCTCGTCCAGGAGTCGCTCGCCTCGATGAACGGCACGTTGCAGGAGAACATCTCCGGGATCCGGCTGGTCAAGGCGTTCACCCTGGAGCCGAGGGAGGAGGCCCGGTTCGCGGAGGAGTGCGAGTCGTACTACCGGAACAACATCGCCGTCGCGCGCACCTCGGCCGCCTTCCACGGCGCGATCGGGTTCCTCGCGGGGGTCGGCGTCGCCGTCGTCCTCTACCTCGGGGGGAGGGCGGTCGCCTCCGGAGAACTGACGCTCGGCGGATTCGTCGCCTTCAACGCCTACCTCGCGATGCTCGCGTTCCCCACGATGGCGATGGGTTGGGTGATCAACCTCTTCCAGCGCGGGAACGCCGCGATGGGGCGGATCAACGAATTCTTCCGGAGGGACGTGGAGACGTCGGGAGATGTTCGGGGTGCCGCCGCGGTAGGCGCCCGCGCGCCGGCCGACGCGCCGCTGCTCGAGGTCCGCGGGCTGTCGTTTACGTACGAGGGGGGCGGGCGCGGGGAAGCGTTGCGCGACGTGTCCTTCGCGCTTCGCGCGGGGGAGGTCGTCGGGCTCGTGGGTCCCACGGGGGGGGGGGAAGAGCACGCTGTTCCACCTCCTCCTCGGGATGTACCCGATCCCGGCCGGGACGATTTTCCGCGAAGGGAGGGACGCGTCGGGAATCCCGCTTCCGGAGCTGCGCCGGGGGTTGGCCGTGGTGCCCCAGGACCCGTTCCTGTTCTCCGACTCGGTCCTCGAAAACGTCTGCTTCGGGCGGGAAGCCGCGGATCCGGCGGCGGCGCGGGAAGCGGCATCGCTGGCCCGGTTCCTGGACGAGGTCGAGGAACTCCCGGCGGGGATCGAAACGGTGGTCGGCGAACGGGGGGTTTCCCTGTCGGGAGGCCAGCGGCAGCGGGCCACCATCGCGAGAGCGCTGTGCGCCGGGGCGCCGGTCCTCCTGCTCGACGACGCCCTCTCCTCCGTGGACGCGGAAACGGAGCGGGAGATCTTCGAGGGGATTCTCGCCGTCCGCGGGGAGCGGACGATCCTGTTCAGCACCCACCGGATGGCGTCGCTCTCCCGGTGCGACCGGATCCTCGTCATGGCGGGCGGGCGGATCGTGGAGGAGGGGACGCACGACGCCCTCCTCTCCCGGCGGGGAGTCTACTTCGACCTGTACTCCCGCCAGATGCTCGCCCGGGAGCTGGAGGAGTCGCCGTGAACCACGGGTCGGAGGCGTTCTTCCTCGAGGACCGGGCGGAGACGGCAGGCGTCGACTGGCGGCTCCTGCGGCGCCTCCTCCGGTACGTGGCTCCCCACGGGAGGATCCTCGCCGGCGCGATCGCTTCGCTCGCGTGCGGGACCGCGTGCCAGCTCGCGGGGCCGTACATCGTGAAGATCGTGATCGACCGGCATGTGACGACCGGACATCTCGATGGGATGGGGGCGTGGGTCCTGCTGTACCTCGGAGCCCTCGCGGGCGCCATGGGATTCCTGTTCGATGTACGCGGTGTCGATCCTCGGGCAGCGGGTGATCCTCGCCCTGCGCCGGGAGATGTTCTCCCGGATGGAGCGGCTGCCGGTGGCGTTCTTCGACCGCACGCCGACGGGGCGGCTCATGACACGGCTTACGTCCGACGTCGAGGCCCTCCAGGAGCTCATCTCCTCGGGGCTCGTCTCGACGGTGGGCGACGCGGCGGTGCTCGCGGGCACGGCGGCCGTCATGCTGTGGATGGATCCCCGCCTGGCGCTCGTCGTCTTCTGCGTTCTCCCGGCGCTCGTCCTGTTCGTCGAGCTGCTGAAGAAGCACATCCGGGAGGCGAACCGGGAAATGCGCCGGAAGCTGGCGCGGCTGTCCGCCTTCCTGCAGGAGCACGTCACCGGGGTGGCCGTGGTAAAGGCGTACGCCCGCGAGGAGAAGTCGCTGCGGCGGTTCGACGCGTTGAACGGCGAATACGCCGATGAAAGCGTCCGGCTGACGAACCTCTATTCGCTCTACTTCCCCGGGGTGGAGATGTTCGCCTCCATCGCCGTGGCCCTGCTCCTCTGGCGGGGAGGGTCGCAGCTCCTCTCCGGCGCGGTCACCTTCGGGACGCTCGTGGCGTTCCTCGAGTACGCCCAGAAATTCTACAATCCCATCCGGGACATGAGCGACAAGTACAACATCCTGCAGTCCGCCCTGGCCTCGTCCGAACGGATCTTCCGGCTGATGGACGCCGAGCCGTCCCCGGAGTACGCCGGGGGCGACGAGGCGGTTTTCGCCCCCGGGACGCCGGACCGGGGCGCTCCCGGGGATCCGGTCCCGGCGATCGAGTTCCGCGACGTCTGGTTCTCGTATCCCGTGCCGGCGCCCGACGGGGCCGCGGGCGGGGCGGAGGGGCCGCCGGTCCTTCGGGGGGTCTCCTTCCGCCTCGAGGCGGGGCAGGCGGGCGCGATCGTGGGGGCCACGGGTGCGGGGAAGACGACGGTGCTGTCGCTGCTCTTCCGCTTCTACGAGATCCGCCGGGGGAAGATCCTCCTGTTCGGGCGCGATATCCGGGATATCCCCCGCGAGGAGCTCCGGGGGATGCTCTCGCTGGTCCCGCAGGAGCCGTTCCTCTTCTCCGGCACGGTGCTCGGGAACGTGGCGGCGGGGGGTCCGTCCGTGGACGCGGCGCTGTCCGCCGTGGGCGTGGACCGGTTCTCGGCCGATTGGGAACGGGGGCTCTCCACCGAGGTCGGGGAGCGGGGGGGGAGGCTTTCGACCGGGCAGCGTCAGATGGTGTCCCTTGCCCGCGCGCTGGCGCGCGAGCCGAAGGTCCTCCTTCTGGACGAGGCCACTTCCAGCGTGGACCCCGTCACGGAACACCGGATCCAGGGGGCCCTGGCGGATATCCTCCCCGGGCGGACCGCCCTGGTGGTGGCCCACCGGCTGTCGACCGTCCTGTCCGCGGACCGGATCATCGTGATGCACAAGGGGAAGGTTCGGGAATCGGGCACCCACGAGGAGCTTCTGGCGCTGGGGGGGATCTACCGGCGGCTGCACGCGCTGCAGTTCGAGGGGGCCGGGGACGGCTAACGGTCCGGCGGCGCGTCGAGGACCTCCCGCAATTTGGCCGAAAGCGCGTGGGGCGTGAACGGTTTCTGCAGGATGGGCGCTCCGATCGAGGACATTTCCTCCTCGGCGTATCCCGACATGAAGAGGATCTTCGTTCCGGGCCTCATCGCGCGCACCCGTCCGGCGAGTTCCACCCCGCCCATGTTCGGCATGATCATGTCGGTCAGGACGACTCCGATCCGGCCGTCGAACTCCCGGCAGATCCGCACCGCCTCCTCCCCGCTTCCGGCGGAGAGGACGTCGTACCCCTCGTTTTGCAGGAAGGCGCGGACCAGGGCGAGGACCGTGGCCGAATCCTCCACCAGCAGGACGGTCTCTGCCTTTTTCACGGTTCCTTCCTCCGTCCGGAGCGCCCTTCGTGCCGCATTCCACCATCTTATCGCGTGCCGGGAGGCGGTTCTTCAGCCGCATCCGCCCCTTTTTCTTCTGATATAGTAGAAAACTTCAACCACCCCATCCGGAGGTCGGAATCGTGACGAACGCCACGGTGGTCGAGACGAAGCTCCCCGGGTTGACGCTTCTGGGACGCGGCAAGGTCCGGGACATCTACGAGGTGGACGGCA
>JACRNP010000032.1 GCA_016234845.1 Deltaproteobacteria bacterium
CTGCGGCGTCATCCGGTCGGCGGGGCACAGGATGGCCGCGCGGGGGCGGTCGGAGAACGCCTTGAGGGACAGCTCCTCCTGCAGCGCCCGGATCTCGTCGATCCGCAGGAACGGCGTCTCCGGGACGATGTGAAGGAAGTTCGGGTGGGAGGACGACGCGAGAAGGCGGCACTCGGGACAGGAGCGGCAGGCGCCGTCTTCCCCCGGGTTCCGGCAGAGCAGGGCGGCGACGAACGCGCGCGCCGCCTTCTCCTTCCCGATCCCTTCCTCTCCCGCGAAAAGGAGCCCGTGGGGGGTCGCCCCGGCGGCGAGATAGCGGCGGAGGAGGGAGAGAGCCCGATCCTGGCCGAGGACGGAGGAGAGCGGCTCTACCATCCGAAGCGCCGGGCGACCGCGTCCAGCACGGCGTGGAACACCTCGTCCTCCGGAAGCGCGGCGTCGATCCGCGCAAACCGCGACGGCCGGGATTCGAGGAGGCGCAGATACCCGTCGCGCACCGCGCGGTGGAAGGCGAGCGGCTCCCCCTCGATCCGGTCCGCGGCCCGCGCCCGTCCCCGGATGCGGGCGACACCCGTCTCGGGCGGCAGGTCGAACAGGAGGGTGAGGTCGGGGGTGATCCCCCCCGCGGCGAATCCGTTCAGCCGTTCCACGATCTCCGTGCCGAGCTTCCTCGCGTGCCCCTGGTACGCGGTCGTGGCGTCGGAGAACCGGTCGCAGAGGACCGCCCGCCCCGATTCGATGGCGGGCAGGATGACGCCCCGGACGTGCTGCGCGCGGGACGCCTCGTACAGGAGCAGCTCGGTTTCGGGAAAGATGCGTTCTTCGCGGGGGGAGAGCACGAGGCGGCGGATCTCGTCGGCCAGCGGGGTGCCGCCCGGCTCGCGCGTGACGAGGTGGGGAATCCCCTTCGCGGACAGGTGCGCGGAGAGACGCGCAAGCTGCGTCGACTTGCCGGAACCCTCTATACCTTCAAACGTCAGAAATGGAGCACGGTGGCTGGCGTTACCGGGGGGGGACACTCTGTACCTTCATTACGCGGCTGGCGTTACTGGCGGGGGGCACTCTTCCGGAAACCCGGAGGTGAACCGAAAGCGAAGAGTGTCCCCCAAAGGCGTTAGCACTCCGAGAAGCCGCAGGAGCGGCACTTGAGGCACCCCTCCTGCCGCTCGACCTGGCTGCCGCAGTCGGGGCAGGCGCCCCGGACGATCTCTTCCTCGTCGCCGGGCAGCGCCGGCTTCTTCGATGCGGCGGCCGCGGCCGCGGCGGCGGACGGCTTGGGGACGCCGGGGAACATCGCCTCGAAGTTCTCGAGGTACCACTCGATCGCCTTCGACACGGCGTCGGCGCACGAAAGGATCTTCCCGCCGTTCCCTCCCCACGAGGGGAGGTGGCAGGAGATTCCCTTCAGCTGCTTGATGATCATCTCGGGCTGCACGCCGGAGCGCAGGGCGAGCGAGACCAGCCGGCCGATCGCCTCCGACTGGGACGCGGCGCACCCGCCCGCCTTCCCCATCTGGTTGAAGACCTCGAAGATCCCCTTCTCGTCCCGGTTGATCGTGACGTAGAGCTTTCCGCAGCTCGTCTTGATCTCCTTGGTCACCCCGATCAGGGTGTCGGGGCGCGGGCGGGGGGTGACGAACGGCGTTTCGCGGCTCTCCGCGGGGACCGCCGACGCGGCGCCGTCCTTCCGGTTCACCTCGCCGATGTTCAGGACCTGCTCCTCGCGGCTGCGGTCGCGGTAGACCGTGACCCCCTTGCACCCGAGGCGGTAGGCGAGCGCGAACACCTTCCGGATGTCGTCGCGCGTGGCGTCCGACGGGAAGTTCACCGTCTTGGACACCGCGTTGTCGGTGTACTTCTGGAACGCCGCCTGCATCCGCAGGTGGGCCTCCGGGGAGATGTCGTGCGCGGTGACGTAGACGCGCGCGACGTCCTCGGGGATCCCCTCGACGTGCTTCAACGACCCCACCTTCGAGATCTCCTTCATCCGGTCCACGGAGTAGAGCCCGCGCCGCCGCATCTCGGCGTCGAACAGCGGGTGCGCCTCCACGAGGTGGTCGTTGTCCATCACGTTGCGGATGTAGGAGAGGGCGAAGATCGGCTCGATCCCGCTGGAGACGCCGCCGATGATGCTGATCGTGCCCGTCGGGGCGATGGTGGTCACGGTGGCGTTTCGGCGCGGGGCCCCGCCCCGCTCGGGGAAGACGCTGACCGGGTAGTTGGGGAAGGGGCACCGCTCGCGCGCCAGGTTGGAGGACGCCGCCTGCGCCTCCTGCTGGACGAAGCTCATGACCTCCTGGCCCACCGCCAGCGCCTCGTCGGAGTCGTACGGGACCCCGAGGCGGATCAGCATGTCGGCGAACCCCATGACCCCGAGCCCGATCTTCCGGTTTCCCATCGTCATGTGGCGGATCTCGGCCAGGGGGTAGTTGTTCATGTCGATCACGTTGTCCAGGAACCGGACCGAGGTGTGCACCACCGTTTTCAGCCGGTCGTAGTCGATCCGGGCGTGGCCGTTCTCCGCGGCGATCATGTTCGCGAGGTTGACGGAGCCCAGGTTGCACGATTCGTACGGCAGCAGAGGCTGCTCTCCGCAGGGGTTCGTGCTCTCGATCGCGCCGACCCGCGGCGTGGGATTGTCCCGGTTGATCCGGTCGATGAAGACGATCCCCGGCTCCCCGTTGCGCCAGGACGAGTCGACGATCCGCTCGAACACCTCGCGGGCCGACAGCCGCGAGGTCACTTCGCGGGAGTGGGGGTTGACGAGGCTGTACTCCTCGTCGTTCTCCACCGCCTTCATGAACTCCTCGGTGAGGGCGACGGAGATGTTGAAGTTGTTCAGGCGGCTCGTCTGGCTCTTGCAGGTGATGAAGTCGAGGATGTCGGGGTGGTCGACCCGCAGGATCCCCATGTTCGCGCCGCGCCGCGTGCCGCCCTGCTTGATCGTCTCCGTGGCCGCGTCGAAGACGGTCATGAAGGAGATCGGGCCGGAAGAGATCCCCTTGGTCGACCGGACGACGTCCGCGTGCGGCCGGAGCCGCGAGAAGGAGAAGCCGGTGCCGCCGCCGCTCTTGTGGATCAGCGCGGTGTTCTTGACCGCCTCGAAGATCGACTCCATCGAATCCTCCACCGGGAGGACGAAGCACGCCGACAGCTGCTGGAGCTCGCGCCCCGCGTTCATCAGCGTGGGGGAGTTCGGGAGGAAATCGAGCCCCCGCATGAGGGCGTAGAACGTTTCCGCCCAACGGAGCACGACCTCGGGGAGGGCGCCGTAGTAAAGCCCTTCCGCCAGCGCGATGTTGTACGCGACGCGGCAGACCATCTCCTCGGGCGTCTCCAGCGGGTCGCCCTTCATCCCTTTCTTGAGGTAGCGGCGTTCCAGCACGGTGCGGGCGTTTTCGGAAACCGGCATCACGCCGTGCTTCTCCCGCATCGCCTCGGTCCACGCTTTCGGGGGATGCTCGGGGAGCCCCCTTCCGGCGGTGCGCGCCGGGCCGTCGTGCCCGGGGACCGCGGTGGTGGAAGAGGCGGGGACTGGGGGGTTCAAATCCATTCGTTCGCTCCGTTTCAGGCCGGGGGCCGTATATGACAGGATAGCCTATCTTGTGGTCAAGTCGCGCACCGACTACAAGATATTGTGCCGTCGGTGGGCTGTCAAGAAAAAGCGGGGATATTTTTGTGTTTTTGCCAAGTTGCGTCGCCCAAGGGACTTTCCGGAGAATAAAACGGCGGTTTTCATTTTCCCGTCCGGTTCGCCGGGCGCGCCGCCTTCGGTCCGCGGGGAAGCGGGCATCCGGGAACCATTCCGGAATCCGCCGTCCGGTCGGTGCTACTTTTCCCTTGATTCCGCCGAATCGATACGTTATGTATACAGTCGACAATTTGGACGGAAACTCCCCCGACTCTGCTTCCCGAATCAGCGAAACCAAGGGGTGGGACGCCATGACGATTCCGCGCTGCAGAAGCACGCAAGGGCACTTCGGATCGGCGCTGTTCCGGTTCCTTCCGCGACTCTTCGCCCTCGGGATCCTCCTCCTCCCTTGCGCGGCCGCGGCGATCGACAACGGCCAATGCTTCGACTGCCACGGCGACCGGGGGATCCTCGGGTGGTCCACCGCCGAAAAGGCGTCGAACGTGACCCCGGGCGGCGCGAAGGATTCCGGGGATCCGTTCGGCAAGTTCCCGGGCATGTCGCTGCACGTCGACCCCGCGTCGTACAAGGCGTCGGTGCACACCGACGTCTCCTGCACCGACTGCCACGCCGACATCAAGGACCTTCCGCACCCGGCCCGTCTCAAATCCGTGGACTGCTCCGGGTGCCACTCCGAGGTGGCGGCCGCGTACGCGAAAAGCCGTCACACGGTCACCCTCGACCGGAAACCGGTCTCCAGGGCGCCCCGTTGCGTCGACTGCCACGGCGCCCACGCGGTGTCCCGGCGCACCGTTTCCTCTTCGCCGGTCTACTACCGGAATCTCGCGGCGACCTGCGCCCGGTGCCACGCGAACCCGGAGATCCTCGAGAAGCGGAACATCGGGATCCCCGGCGCGACCCGGATGTACGAGAAGAGCGTCCACAACCGCGCCATCGTGGAGAAGGGGCTGAACAAGTCGGCCACCTGCGCCGATTGCCACGGCGCGCACGACATGAGGGACCGGTCCGACCCCTCCTCCCACATCAACAAGAAGAACCTGCCCGCCACCTGCGGGAAGTGCCACTACGGCGTCTTCACGATCTACCGCGAAAGCGTCCACGGCGTCGCGCTCCAGCGCGGGATGCCCGACGCCCCCAACTGCTCCGACTGCCACGGCGAGCACGAAATCCGCCGGGCCGACGACCCGAAGTCGCAGGTTTCCTTCGGGGCGGTCTCGGAGAAGACGTGCGCCTCCTGCCACGGGGCGGAGAAGCTGGCGGCGCGCTACGGCGTCTCCGTCGACAAGGTCAAGGGGTACGAGCAGAGCTTCCACGGCCTCTCCGCCCGCCTGGGGGACAAGACCGTGGCGAACTGCTCGTCCTGCCACGGGGTGCACGAGATCTTCCGCTCCGGGGATCCCCGCTCCACGGTGAACCCGAAGAACCTGCCCGTCACCTGCGGCAAGTGCCACCCCGGCGCGACGGCGAACTTCGCCAGCGGGAACATCCACGTCGGCCCGGGAGGAACCGGGGGCGTCGTCAAGTACTGGGTGGAGCGGTTCTACATCTGGATGATCGTGGCGGTCATCGGCGGGATGCTCCTGCACAACGGCCTCGACTACTTCCGCAAGATGCAGGCGCTCTACCGGAGCCGCAGGCGCTGGGACCACCCCGGGTACGAGCGGCTGAACCGCTCGGAGCGGGTGCAGCACGTCCTCACCTTCACGACCTTCATCCTGCTCGTGATCACCGGATTCGCCCTGAAGTTCAAGTGGTCCCTGCCGCTCCTCTCCGACGAGGCCAACGTCGCCCTTCGCGGCGGGGGACACCGGGTGGCGGCCGTCCTCATGGTGGTCACCAGCGTGTACCACCTCTTCTACGCCGCGATGACGGCGCGGGGGCGGGGACAGGTCCTCCGGATGCTTCCCCGGTGGAAGGACGCCGAGGACGTCGCGGGGACGATCCGCTACTTCTTCGGGATGGCGGACCACAAGCCGAAATTCGACCGGTTCAGCTACGTCGAGAAGGCGGAGTACCTCGCGCTGGTGTGGGGGACGATCGTGATGGTCGTCACCGGGTTCATGCTCTGGTTCCAGGACGAGACCCTGAAGCATATCCCCATGTGGGGGCTGGACGTCGCCACCATCGTCCATTACTACGAAGCGATCCTGGCCACGCTGGCCATCATCGTGTGGCACTTCTACTACGTGTTCATGAACCCCGACTTCGCCCCGATGTCCTTCACCTGGATCGACGGGAAGCTGTCGAGGCACGACATGGAGCACGAACACGCCCTCGAGCTCGAGGAGATCGACGCGTTCGAGCGGCGCGGAGAGCCGCCGCCGCCCGACGCCACAAGGATCGCAACGGAGGAGGAATGAACAGGATGAACCGCAACTGCATGGCCGCGGTCCTGGCC
>JACRNP010000033.1 GCA_016234845.1 Deltaproteobacteria bacterium
CGGTTTACCGCCCGCCTTCGCGAAAATCTCCTGCGCCACCGGGTTGATGTCCCCCCCCAGCATCTTCCGGACGCCGTACGCCATCAGGAGCTTCGAGATGCCCATCCCGGCCGCGCCCAGGCCGACCATCCCCACCGTGTCGTTCTTCACCTGCATCCCGACGTACTTGCTGGCGTTCAGCAGCGCCGCCAGGACCACGACGGCGGTCCCGTGCTGGTCGTCGTGCATCACCGGGATGTCGAGCATCTCGCTCAGCCGGTCCTCGATCTCGAAGCACTCCGGCGCCTTGATGTCCTCGATCTTGATCGCGCCGAAGGTGGGGGCGATCGAGGCGACCGTCCGGATGATCTCCTCGGTGTCCTTGCTCTGGATGAGGATCGGGATCCCGTTGATCCCGACCAGGGCGTCGAAGAGGGCCGCCTTCCCCTCCATCACCGGCATGCCGGGGACCGCGCCGATGTCCCCCAGCCCCAGGATGGCGGTGCCGTTGGTGACGATCGCGACCGAGTTCGGGATCACCGTGTAGTCGTACGCCAGCTCCGGCTTCCGCTGGATCAGCTTGCACACCTTGGCGACGCCGGGCGTGTAGATCTTCCGGATCGTCGAGATGCTGTCGACGGGGATCCGCGACTTGACGGAGATCTTCCCGCCCCGGTGCATCTCGAGCACCGGGTCGATGATGTCGGAGATGATGACGCCCTCGACCTTGCCCAGCTCCTCGAGCACCCCCTGGAGCTGCGGCTCGCTGTCCACGAAGATCGTGACGTCCCGGGTGTTGTACTCCAGCCCGAAGCCCACGAGCTTGATGTCGCCGATGTTCCCCCCCGCGTTTCCGATGGCGGTGGCGACCTTCCCGAAGTAGCCCGGCTTGTCGAGGATCATCACGCGGACGGTCTTGACGAGCTTGTCGATCCCTTTTTCGATCTGCATGGCGCAATGATATGCTTCCGCGTTCTTCTTTGTCAAACAAGGGGGTACGGTATACAATCGCCCCCGATGATCGTCTACTGCGGCGCCTGCTCCGCGCAGAATTTCGTGTCCCCGGAGCGTCTCCAGGTCCGGGAGGCCCCGCCCCGCTGCTGGGAGTGCGGCCGGGAGCTTCCCCTCCCCGGGGGGGAGGCGGCGACGGACGGCGAAACCGATCCGAAGCCGTCGGAATCCAACGGGAGCGCGGAGTAGGCACATCCACGGACAATCGGAACGGGGGCGGTCGACATGGGAAAGATCCGGATCGCGGTGGCGGGCGTCGGGAACTGCGCCAGCGCGCTGCTCCAGGGGATCGAATTCTACAGGGACGCTCCGGTGTCGCCTCCCGGCGAATTCATCCCGGGGCTCATGAACCGCGACATCGGCGGGTACCTTCCGGGCGACATCGAGATCGTCGCCGCGTTCGACATCGACCGGCGGAAGGTCGGCCGCCCGGTGTTCGAGGCGATCTTCTCGCCGCCCAACTGCACCAAGCGCTTCGTCGACCGGATGCCGGCCGGCGGCCCGACCGTCCGGATGGGGCCGGTGCTGGACGGCGTGGCCCCGCACATGGCCGATTACCCCGACGACCGGACGTTCCTGCCGGCGCCCGAGGCCCCCTGCGACGTGGAACGGGTCCTGCGCGATTCGCGCGCCGAGATCCTGGTGAACTACCTCCCCGTCGGCTCCGAGGCGGCGACCCGCTTCTACGCGGAGGCGTGCCTTCGCGCGGGGGTAAGCCTGGTGAACTGCATCCCCGTCTTCCTCGCGTCGGACCCGGAGTGGGCCGACCGGTTCCGCCGCGCCGGGATCCCGCTGGTGGGCGACGACGTGAAGTCGCAGCTCGGGGCGACGATCGTCCACCGGGGGCTCGCCCGCCTCTTCTCCGACCGCGGCATCCGGCTGCGGAGGACGTACCAGCTGAACACCGGCGGGAACACCGACTTCCTGAACATGCTTTCCCGATCGCGGCTGGAATCGAAGAAGATCTCCAAGACGGAGGCCGTGACCAGCGCGCTGTCGCACGACATCGACGCGGACGACGTCCACATCGGCCCTTCGGACTACGTGCCGTGGCAGAAGGACAACAAGCTCTGCTTCCTTCGGATCGAGGGGGAAGGGTTCGGCGGGCTGCCGATCGAGATCGAGCTGCGGCTCTCCGTCACCGATTCGCCGAACAGCGCCGGGGTGGGGATCGACGCGATCCGCTTCTGCCGCCTCGGGAGGGACATGGGGCTGTCCGGCCCGATGCTCGCCCCCTCGGCCTACTTCATGAAGCACCCGCCGATGCAGTACGGGGACGACGCCGCCCGCCAGGAACTCGAGGAGATCATGGCCTCGTTCGAATCGTGGAAACGGAAGCGAGCAGCCGCTCCCAGGAATCCGTGCACCTCTCCCACGTGAACGGCGCCGCGACCGAGGGCCCGGCCACCGACAGCCGGGCGCGCAGCGACGGGTCCGCGAGCAGCGACAGCATCGCCCCGGAGAGCCCTTCCGGATCGTCCGGCCGGTAGGCGAGCCCGCCGCCCTCCTCGCGCACCTTCTCCCCCCAGTACGTCCCCTCCGGCACCAGCACCGGGATCCCCCCCGCCAGCGCCTCCAGGGGCACCATGCCGAACGATTCGTAGAGCGAGGGGCAGACCACGACGTCCGCGGAGGCGAAGAGGACCGGCATCCCCTCGTGGGGGACGGGGCCCAGGCCGATGACCCCGGCGGAGGGATCCGACGCCTCCCCCGCCCCGCCCGCGACCAGGAGCGTCACCTTCCCCTTCCACCGTTCCCGGACCGCCTCGAACGCCCGCATCGCGGCACCGGCGTTCTTCCCCGCGTCGTCGCGCGCGGCGAGCAGGAAGATCGCCCCCGACCCGGGGAGCCCCGCGTACGAGCGGGCGACTTCCCGCGGGATCAGGCGGCGGAAGCGCCCTTCCACCCCCGGCGGGATGACGACCCCCTTGCCGGCGAGGTCCGGAAGGATCCGGACGTTCTCCGCGAGGTCGTGCTCCGTGAAGCAGACCACGCGGTCGGCCGCCCGGGAAAGGTTCGCCTCCTCCCGCCTCCGGACGGCGGACAGCGGCGCCTCCTCCGCGCCGGCCGCCGGCGCCTTGCGCGCCTCCACGGTGTGGTAGGAAAAGACCATCGGGGCGTCGACGATCCGGCGGGCCGCCACCCCCGACATCCAGTAGTGCGCGGACACCGCGGCGGGCGCCACCCCTTCCCCCCGCAGGAGCAGCCGGGCGTTCCCGACGAAGGCGTCCACCGACTCCCACGCTCCCGCGCGCGTGGGGGGATCCGGGAAGACGCACGGGACGTGGAAGATCCGCACGCCGGGGAACGGTTCGGTGACCTCCACGGTATCCCCCGCGGCGCGCGTCAGGACGTCGGTGGAGATTCCGCGCCGGCCGAGGGTCCGGAGCAGGCCGCGAAGGAAGATGTTCATGCCCCCCGACAGCCCCTCCCCGGGCTCCTCCATCGGGCAGGTGTGGTAGGAGACGAGGAGGTGGCGCGTCAACGGGTCACCGTGATCCGGTACACCACCCGGTCCGTTCCGCCGAGGTCGTACTTGTACCGTTCCGTCCCCCGCAGGAAGTCGTACTCCGGCGCCCCCTCGGCCGCCGCGCGCTCGATGCACCGCGCGATCAGGACGAGGCCGGGGTTGGCGGCGCGCCACGACGGGTCGTACCCCGAGTTGTACAGGAGGAGCGAACCGCCGGTCCGGAACTGGAACACGGAGGCGACGTCCCCGCCGCCGCCCGAGAGGAACGCCAGTCGAAGCTCCCCCGAGGAGAGGAACCCCTCCGCCACCTCCCGGAAGAATCCCGCCATCCGGTCGTCCATGAACATCCCCTTCTTCGGATCGCTCCTCCGGTGGAGGTCGATGAAGGACGGCAGGTCCCGGCCGAGCTCTTCCGGGGTGCCGGTCACGCGGTACGCGACGCCGGGCAGCAGCTCCTCCGAGCGTCGCATCTTCCGGCGAAGCTCGTGCCGCTCCTTCTTCCCGAGCCGCCCGAGGTAATCGTCGAAGGAGCCGGAAAGGGTCACGTACGGCGCGCGGTCCATCTCCTCGACGGCGCAGGCGATCCCCATCTCCCGGCAGACGCCGGGCAGGACCGACAGCGAGGCCGCCCCCTCCACCAGCCCCGGAAGCGTGAGCGTCCCGCCGCCGATCGCCGGGAGTCCGTCTTCGAGGAACTCCCGCCAGAACGGCTCCTCCCTCCCGGGAACGACGAGGGCGTCGAGGTAATCCGCCACCTGCCCGCTCCCGAGGAACCCCCACCCCTCTCCGCGCCGGCACAGGAAAAGGAGCCCCTCGTCGGCACCGGATCCGCGCGACCACCGCGCGACCCGGACGTCGCAATCCGCGCCGAACGAACGGTGCCAGGGGACCAGGAACCGGCGGGAGAGGAACGGGGAAGGGCGGGGCTGCGCGGCCAGCAGGGAATCCCACCGGTCGGCCGGGATATCCCCGAGGGCCCCGGCGAACGCAACGGTCACGCCTTCTCCTTGCCGTCCGGCGCGGCGGAGTTCCCGTGGGAGACCGGCAGGACGACGGTGAACGTCGACCCCTTGCCGACGGCGCTCGACACGGAGATCTCCCCCCCGTGCCGCATCACGATGCTCCGGCTGACGGACAGCCCCAGCCCCGTCCCCTCGCCCACCGGCTTCGTCGTGAAGAAGGGGTCGAATATGCGGCGGAGGACCTCGGGAGGGATCCCCGAACCCGTGTCCGAGATTTCGGCCTCCAGCCGCTCCCCCGACCGCCGCGTCCGCACGAACACCACGCCGCCCCCCGGCATGGCCTGGGCCGCGTTCATGACGAGGTTCGTGAACACCTGCTGCATCTGGAGCGCGTTCCCCTGGAACGGCGGGAGGGCCGGGGAGTACTCCGTCCGGAACGTCACGTTTCCCTGGCGGAGCTGGTTCTCGAGGAAGGCGAGCGTCTCCCCGACCAGGTCGTTCAGCGACTGCAGCGAGAACTCCTCCGTGGGCTGGCGGGCGAACTTCAGCATGTCGAGGATGATGTCCCTGCACCGCCGCGTCAACCCGCAGATGTTGTCGAAGTAGCCGCGCATCCGGGCCAGCTCCTGGGGCGTGAAGCTCCCGGGGTCCCGGTCTCGGAACAGCTCGATGCCCAGCTCGGAGTACCCCATCATCCCGCTCAGCGGGTTGTTCAGCTCGTGCGCGATCCCGGCGGCCACCTGCCCCATCGCGGCGAGCCTCTCCACCTCGATCATCCGGAGGTGCACCTCCTCGAGCTCGCGCTTCTTCTCCTCGACCCGGGTCTCGAGCAGCCGGTTCCAGTCGGAGATCTCCCGCATCGCGTTGTCCATGGAGACGCTCATCCGGTTGAACGTGCCGGACAGCACCGCCACCTCGTCGTCGCCGCGCACCGGCACCGTCTCCCCGTACCGCCCCTCCGCGATCGCGGAGGCGGCGCGGGTCAGCTCCCGAAGGGGGCGGACGACCCGGGAGACGAGGAAGAGGAAGATGCACACCAGCGCGACCGTGATCGAGGCGCCGATGCCGGCCACCGCGATGGTCGCGTTCCGCAGCGCGTTCCGTTCGTTCAGCCGGGAGCGCGACAGCGCAAGCGCCACCGTCTGCCCGTCGAAGGTGCGCAGCGGGACGGCGACCACCGCCTGCGGCTCCGGATTGCATTCGAAGGTGAAGTAGATCGGGCGCCCCTCCTCCATCCGGCGCCACTGCTCCGCGGAGCTCATGACCTGCCGCAGGCACGCGGTGCAGCCGAAACAGGACGACGAGGTGGCCAGCATGTCCCCCCGCTGCAGAAGGGTCACCTCCCCGCCGATGGCGCGGCTCTCCTTCCGAAGGAACTCCCGCCCGAGCGGGAGGGTCGCCGTGACGACCCGGCGGTCCTTCTCGATCCCCCCGACCGGCGAGGCGGCCACCAGGTGGACGCGGCCCGCCCCGCCCTTCACCAGGACGTAATCCACCGTCGGCATTCCCGCGAACCCCCGCTGGAGCACCGTCGCCTGGAGCTCCCGGGAATCCCCGGCGGCGACCGACTCGAGCCGGATCCCGCGGAGACGGGTCTCCTCGACCAGCGTGACCTGGAACATGGCGCTCCCGCGGTCGGCCGCGTTCTGCTCGGAACGCTCCGCCTGCGCCCCGAGCTCCGCGAAGAGGGACGCCTCCCGGCGGTTCCGCTCGAGCGAGTCCGCCATCCGGTCCTGCATGTTGAGGAGGCTGTCGCGGGTGCCCTTCTCCAGGTCGCGCCGGACGAACTCCCGGATCACCACGGAGACCGCGATCGTGACCACGACGAGAAGGAAAGCGAAGAGTCCCGCGATGCGGGCGCCGAGCGTCCGGGGAAACCGAAGCGGGATCATCCACCGCCGTCCAGGCGGTACCCGACCTTCCGGGCGAGACCGTACATGCCCGCGTAGTCCTGGTCCGACGTCGGAACCATCCGGTCGGCCCCGAGGCTCCGGAGGGCGTCCAACCCCCCCGGGATCTCATGGAGGGAAAGGAGGATCCTTCGGAGGCTGGCGCGGTCCGTCTCCCCGAGGTGCTGGGAGACGACCAGCGCGTTCTCCGGAAACGTCGTGGAGAACGACAGCACGGTGAACGCTTTCCGGAGCGCGGGGCGGGACGCCGCCATCCGGTCGAGCACCAGGTCCTTCACCGCCGCGACGTCCGCCTCGCCGGAGAGGAGAAGCTCCACCGCCGTCTCGTGCGAGGACGCCCTGACCGTCCTGCCGAAGTAACCGGGCCACTCCCCCCCCGCTTCGGACACCTTGGACTTCGCGAACAGCTCCCCCGCCGAGGTGTTCGGGACGTACGCGAGACGTTTTCCGCGCAGATCCGCGAAGGCGGCGATGCGGTCGGCCTTCCGCACCAGGATCAGGCCGTGGTACATCGACTTCCCCTGCTTTTCGGGGCGGGCCAGCGGGATGACACCGGCCCTCTGGCGCAGCTTTCCGTACATCAGGCTGCCGACGAAGGCGGCGTCGATCCTCCCCTCGTGGAACTCCTCGATCACCTGGTCGTAGGAGGACAGGTGCATGAGCCGGGTGCGGACCCCCATGCCGTCGGCGATCCGCTGGAGCACCCCGGAATACCGGTTCTCCTGCGTGATCGCCCCGAGCTCCGGCACGACGGCGAGAGTGAAGGTCCCGGCGAGGACCGACTTCTTCCCGGCGGGGAGGAAGATCCCCTCCTGCTTCCGGCAGTGGCACGCCGCCATGGATAGCCCCTTGGCGGACGGCGTCAAACCGAGTGTGGCCAGCTCGTGTCCGCCCTCCGGAGTGAGGAAGAACCCCGCCAGCTCCTTGACCGTCTCGGGGGCGTCCTTCCGGAACATGATCCCGTACTCCACGCGCGCCGGGTATCCGTTGCCCGGGGCGGAAGGCGCCAGCGCGGGCATCCCGTCCACCGCGACGAGCACGCCCGGAATCTGCTCGACCGTGAGCCGGGACAGCGGGCCGAACCCGAAATACCCGGGAAGCCTCCGCATGGCCTGAATGGCGAGTTCGCTCGTCTCCGCCACCACCGCGTGACCCGCCGGGGGGAACTTTCCGCCGAAGAGCGCCTTCCCCAGGGAGACCCGCGTCACGGATGTCGGGGGGCGGTCCACGACGTTGATGTGCCCCGCCTTCCCGCCCACCTCCCTCCAGTCGTCGATCTCCCCGGACAGGATCCTGCGGATCTGCGAGGACGTGAGGGAGCGCACGCCCGCGTCGGGGGAAGCGATGAAGGCGATGGCGTCGTGCGCGAACGGCACGTAGCTCAGGTTCTTCCCCGCCGCCTCCGCCGGGATCCCGCCGGATGTCACCCCGATGTCGACGGACCCGGAGAGGAGCAGCTCCGGGATGTTCCTCGACTGCGTCTCGAACAGATCGAGCCGGATCCGTTTCCGCGACGCGTACGCGTCCGCCACCTTGCGGAAGAACGGGGCGGCTTCGTCCGAGGAGGCGATCTTGACGGGGGGATCTCCGGACGGGATGGGGGATTCGAGGATCTCGACCTTGTGCTTCCGGGAGTCGCACCCCGCGGCGAAGAGAACCGCGGCGAGCAGCAGCGCCCAGGCGGCGGACCGACGGCCGGGACCGGTCATCGGGAGGTTCCGCCCCCCCCCTTGTCCACCGCGGACGGGGCGGGGATCACGCGCCCCTCGAGAAGCCGCCGGGCGGCTTCCTCCGCCGCCGAGTTCGCGGCCGACAACAGCGCTTCCCGCAGGTCGTCCGGCGTGGGGAACATGTCCGTCAAGGTGGTGCCGCTGGTGACCGTGCTCTCCCAGGACGGGGGCACGCCCGGGCCGGAGGCGGTGATCACCAGGGTGACGGTGGCCTCCGTCAGGACGTTCAGGACGCCGCTCCGACGGGCGTTCACCTCGAACCGGCGGACCGATCCCGAGATCCGGACCGGGACGTCCGCGGGCGCGGGAGCGTCCGCCGGTACGCGGACCGCCGGTGAACCGCCGTCGGTCAGCGCGCCGGCCACGAGGTCCGCCATCGCCTTGCCGGGCTCCCCCTTCCAGACGATCTGCCGAACCCGGTCGTAGTCGCGGCCGATGACGCCGGGAGAGTCCGAGGCGTAGGAGAAATCGGCGACCGCGGCGACCGGCGCCCCCGCGGGAGGGCCCCCGGGCCGGGGCGGGCGGGAAAGCTCGCCGGGGACGTGGAGCTTGTTCCCCGGCGCGCAGGCGGCGAGGAACAGGAGCGGGACCAGGACGGTAAAGGATCCACGGAAGGTGCGCGTCACCATCTACCCCCACGAAGCGGTTGAAGTCGGCTGGGACGTCCGTCCGCTGTCCCGACCACTTTATTCCATGAGCGGAAAGGATTCAACCGCCGGATGGCGCCCGATTTCCGGGCCTTGCGGCGACGCCGGAAAGTGGCGTATCGTGTTCCGTCGTCACCATCGGCCTGTCGCGCCGCGATCGGGGGACCGGGAATGCCCGTTGCGCCGGAGATCCGCGAGGCGATCCGGAACGGATCGTGGATCCGGAAGATGTTCGAGGAAGGGGCGGTGCTCAAAGGAAGGCTCGGGGCGGAGAACGTCTTCGACTTCACCCTGGGGAACCCGTACGGGGATCCGCCGGCGGCGCTGGCGGCGGAGCTCGCCCGGCTGGCCTCGAATCCGCCGCCGGGCCTCCACAAATACATGCCCAACGCCGGATTCCCGGAGGTGCGCCGCGCGGCGGCGGAATCGCTGTCCGGCGCGACGGGCCTGCCGTTCCGGGAAGAGCTGGTCGTCATGAGCGTCGGGGCCGCGGGAGCGCTGAACGTGGCCCTGCGCGCCCTCCTCTCCCCCGGCGACGAGGTCGTGATCCTGGCCCCCTATTTCGTCGAATACAATTTCTACATCCGCAACGCGGGGGGGGTCCCGGTCACGGCGGAGACCGATTCGCGGTTCCAGCTCGACCTCGATTCGATCGGGCGGTCGCTTTCGCCGAAGACCCGCGCGATCCTCCTCAACACGCCGAACAATCCCACCGGCGCGGTCTACCCGGGGGACGACCTTGCCGCGCTCGACGGGGTGCTGGCGGCGGCGGAGAAACGGTTCGGGACCACGATCTACGCGATCTCCGACGAGCCGTACCGGAAGATCGTCTTCGAGGGAACGCGTTTCGTCCCGCCCGCGGCCTCGCTCCGGAACGCCCTCGTGGCGTACTCCCACTCCAAGGACCTGAACCTGCCCGGCGAGAGGATCGGATACCTCGCCGTGTCCCCCCGCGCGGCGGACGCCGCCGAGGTGGCGGAGGCGTGCGTCTTCTGCAACCGGGTGCTCGGATTCGTGAACGCGCCGGCGATCCTGCAGCGCGCCGTGGCGAAGTTCCAGGAGCTGCCGGCCGACGTCTCGGTGTACCGGGAGAACCGGAACGTGCTCCTCGACGCGCTCTCCCGGGCGGGAATCGACGTCGTGCCGCCCGGCGGCGCGTTCTATCTTTTCCCGAAGTCCCCGCTTCCGGACGAGATGGCGTTCGTCGCCGCCGCGCGGGAAGAGGGGATCCTCGTGGTGCCGGGAGCCGGCTTCGGCCGGAGCGGCCACTTCCGGGTCGCGTACTGCCTGTCGCCGGACGCCGTGCGCCGCTCGGTTCCCGCCTGGCTGCGGCTCGGGGAGAAGATCCGGGCTCGGGGGAAGGGATGAGCGTCACGTTCCGGCGCAACATCGCGCGGATGGAAGGGTACGTCCCCGGGGAACAGCCGCGGGAGCCGGGCGTGATCAAGCTGAACACGAACGAGAACCCGTACCCGCCGTCTCCGCAGGTCCGGAAGGCGATCCTCGCGGAACTGGGAGATCCCCTGCGGCTCGACCCGGACCCCGAGGCGACCGCCCTGCGGCGGCAGGCCGCGATGACGTACGGATTCGACCTTTCGCGGATCGTCGCGGGGAACGGTTCGGACGACCTGCTGGCCATGATCGCGAAGGTGTTCCTCGGGGAGGGGGACGCGCGGCGCTCGCCAAAGCCGTACCCGGGGTTCTCGTGATCGACGAGGCGTACGCGGACTTCTCCGACGCGAACGCCCTCTCCCTCGCCCGGGAGATGGAGAACGTGATCGTGCTGCGGACGTTCTCGAAGTCGTTCTCCCTCGCGGGACTGCGGATCGGCCTGGGATTCGCCCACCCGCGGATCGTGGAGGGGCTGAACAAGGTACGGGATTCCTACAACCTGAACCGCCTGTCGATCGCGGCGGGGGCGGCCGCGCTCGCGGACATCGAGTGGATGGAGCGGAACGCCGCGAAGGTCCGGAGGACGCGGGAAGCGTTGATCGCCGGGCTCCCCGGAACGGGGTTCCTCCCGTTCCCGTCCCGGAGCAACTTCGTGCTGGCGCGACGCGCCGGCGGGGGATCGGCACGTCCCGTCTACGACGCCCTGAAGCGCCGCGGGATCCTGGTCCGCCACTTCGACACCCCGCGGCTCGACGGGTGCCTCCGGATCTCGGTCGGGACCGACGAGGAGGTCGGGGCGTTGCTTGCGGCGATGAAGGCGATCCGCGCGAGGCGCCCCGGTTAGAGCGTCACCTCCCAGTTCCCCCCGCCTTCCCGGTTTCTCCACCCCGCCTCGTTCGCTCCGGACTTCCTCCGGGAGAGTTGCTGGAAACAGTACTCCACGCCGCCTCCGGACGGACCGAACACGTACCCTTCGAAAATCCCCGGCCGCTTCGCCTCCATCGCCGTCACGTTGGAAGCCCGCCAGGAGGAATCGCCCCACACGAGACGCGCCGACACGATCTCCCCCTCCGGGTCCCGCAGGACGACGCGCGCGCAGGCGATCTTGTCCGCCCGCAATTCGCCGCCTTCGGACAGATGGTACAGGTAATACGGCATGGGGCGCCCCTTGAGCACCGAGAGCGACTCGGGGACCCAGACGACCGGCGCGGGACCGTTCCCCGCGTCGACCGAGGCCCTGCACAGGGAGGGCGACGGCTTCTTCCGCATCGCGCCGAAGCCGTACCGGAACACGCCGCCCGCCCGTTCCCCTTCCGCGAGGGGCAGGACCATCCGGAAATATCCCCTGCCCGGCGCCGGGCGGAGATTCCCCTCCCCGTCCTCGGGGATCCGAAAGAGGTCGGGAAGCACGTCGTCGGATGGAACGGCGACTTCGAAGAACGGCGAGCACCGCTCCTCCCCTCCCCGGACCACGGAAAACCGGTACCGCACGACGAACCGTCCGGTGCCTCCCGGTTCGGGAACCCGGATGCACGCTTCCCTCCTTCCGGGCCTTCCGGCCGGCGCGACGACGAGGGTCGTCCGCTCCGCCGTCCCCGCGGCCCCGCCCTCCGGGGCGACTTCCGCGTGCAGGTAAACGATCTCCGGGCGTTCGGCGCCGTCGTGGAATTCCCGTCTCAGAAGGAACATCCCGAACCTCCCTTCGTCTTGTGGCGAGGCTTCACCTGTATCCGAGCCGGGAGAGCTCCTCCTCGTCCATCCCGAAGTAGTGGCCGATCTCGTGCAGCAGCGTGATCCGGATCTCCCGGGCCAGCTCATCCCTTCCCGGGAAATCCTCCTCGAGCGGCCCCCGGTAGAGCGAGATCTTGTCCGGAAGGTTCCCGGAGTCCTGGAACGACCGCTCCGGCAGCGGCACGCCGTGGTAGAAGCCGTACAACGTTTCGTCCGGCGGCACGCCCAGCTCGTCGAGGAGCCAGTCGGGAGGCCACTCCTCCACGACGACGGCGACGTTGGCCAGGGCGTCGCGGAAGACGGGAGGCAGCTCGGCGAGCGCCTTCCGCAACGCCCGGTCGAAATCGCCACGGCCCACGTTCCCCTCCTACTTCCTGCGGACGACCATCCCCGGCTTGACGCGGGAGATCTGCTCCGGAGGAAGGGGCGCCGAGACCGAGACGCCCTCCGTGTCCCGCACGGATGCGACGGCCACGGGGATCTCCCCCTTCCCGTCCTCCGGGTCGATGTGGAAGACGTCGCCCGGCCTCGCGAAGGGAGGGACGAACGAGAGGGCCGTTTCCGCCCCCGAAACGTACACCACGCTTCCCGTGTTCACGAAGGCGTCCAGCAGCACCCGGTCCGTGATGAAGGGGGTCCGGTACATCCTCATCCGCACGTACTTCTGCGCCTCGGCCCCGATCCCCTGGTGGGTGAGGTACACCGCGGTGTCCACGGCGATCGGGGAAAGGGTGACGGACGGGACGAATCCGCTCCTCGCGGCGTCGTCGATTCCCGGGGGGGGGACGATCTCGCGCACCGTGGCGGGGGAGTCGTAGACGAAGTCGACCTCCGATTCCCCCACCCCGTACTGCTGCGTGAGGATCCGGTGGATCTCCCAGTACACGACTTCCTTCGCCTGCGCCGTCGGGTCGACCCTCGCCGCCGGCGATCCGCCGCCGAACGGGTTGAACCCGATCTCCACGCGCACGGGAGATTCGAACGGGTTGACCTCGAGGTTCCCGCCGTTGATCCGCAGGATCTCCCTTGCGAGCACGGTCCCGACCCGGTGGAACCTCTCGAGCTTGTTCAAGGTGATGCGGGAGCTCACCTTCACCGACGGGTCGCCGCCCTCCGTCAAGGCGCTCCCCAGCTCCCGCCGCAGGCGGTTCTGCTCCTGGTGGACCCGGTACAGCCGGCGGTTCAGCGCTTCCCCGGTTCGCGGAACGCGCCAGTCGACCCAGGCGATCCAGTCGGCCTCGGCGATCGCCGCGAGATCCGCGTCGGCAAGCGGTTCGGAGTAGCTGATGTCGTCGTATGCCGCCGAAACCTTCACCGCGCGGGCCTCTCCCGTCTTCCGGTTCCGGAGCCGCACCTCCTTCTCCCCGCCGAGATCGAACGAGGAAAGGGAGAAGACGAGCTTCCCGGCGGCCTTCCGGAGGATCCGGCCTTCCACCCGGACGGCGAGGTCGTCCGCGAAGGCCCACGGCGCGGCAAAAAACGGCAGGAGGAGGGCGACGATCGGACCGATCCCGGTCGAACCGCGGCCCCGCCGACCCGGCGTCATCCCCGGCCCCGCATGGCGGAGAAGAAGGCGGACCATTCCTCGAGGTTGGGAGTCACCTCCCGGTCGAGGAGTTCCGCCATCCGGCGCCAGTCCTCCTCCTTCTGCGCCGCTAGGAGCCGCTGCAGGATGTCCGCGGTGGAGCCGGGCGGACCGGGAAGCTCCTCCTTTTCCCCGTCGGCAGCGACCGGGAGGGGAAACGCCCCGCTCCGGACGCCGTTGAAGACCGCGCCGGCGAGCTGGAAGAACGTGCCGAGGGATTCGATGCAGGAGACGTAGAGGGATTTCGCCGACGGGACGTCGCCGGAGCGGAGGGAAGAGGAAACCTCCTTCGCGTCCCGCCGGATCGCCGCGGAGAGATCGAGGGCGCCGTCGAGCGCCTCCCGGAGGAGCGCCGCCGGCGTGGTGGTCTGCACGCGGACCAGGCCGAGCTCCGCCGCGGGGCGCGAGGACATCTCCCGCTCTTCCCGGGTGGAGATCTCCCGCCCGTCCACCTCGATCCGGTGGGCCACCCGACCCCGGGCCGCCGCCAATCTGCCGGCCTCCGCGACGACGGCGCCGAGGGTTTCAGGCGTTGAGGCGTCCAGGCGGACCTCGTTCCCGTCGATCACCAACCGCATGGGTGGAAGATACGCCATCGGCGCGAGAAGAGGCAACAGATTTGTGCGTCGCGGAGCCGGATCCCGCCGCGCCGGCGGGACGGCGGTCAGCGGGGGCGTTCCCGGAGCTCGCGGACGGCGTCGGACACCATCTTTTCGGCGACCTGGCGGCCGTCGACCCGGTAGCTCCCTTCGCGGAGCGCGACCCGGATCTCCTCGATCCGGCGCAGACGGACCGGGGAGAGGATCTCCACCGCCCGCCCCGCTTCGGCGAACAGCGCCCCCCACCCCCGGTTGTCGGATGCCTTCACAACGCCCCCTCCTGTTCCCCCGCGCCGTGGCGGCGGCGACGCCGCCCACACTGGTGTTATCGACCGCACCGGCGGGAAACTTTACCCGGGGACCGGCTTTGGGTACACTTGACGCGATGAGAAAAACGCTGCTGATCGCCGAGGACGACGAGACGACCCTCGGCCTGCTCCGCTCCGTGTTCCGTCGTCCCGACCTCCTGGTCCACGAGGTGCGGACCGGAACGGAAGCCCTCCAGGCGATCGACCAGCAGCCGGTCGACGTCATCCTGACCGACCTCAAGATGCCGGGGCCCGACGGGCTCGCCGTGCTGGCGCACGCCCGGAAGGTGCGCCCCGGGGCGGAGGTCATCCTGATGACCGGCCACGCGACGGTGGAGTCCGCCGTGAGCGCGATGAAGATGGGGGCCTTCCACTACATCACCAAGCCGTTCAGCGTCGACGAGGTGGTCCACCTCGTGGAGCGCGTCCTGGAGCTCACGAGCGTGCGGAAGGAGAACGCGAATCTCCGGTCGCAGGCGCGGGGGCGGTACGGGCTGGAGAACATCATCGGCGTGAGCGAGCCGATCCAGGAAGTCCTCTCCCTCGTGCGGAAGGTCGCCGACACCGACTCGACCGTGCTGATCACCGGGGAGAGCGGCACCGGGAAGGAGCTCGTCGCGCGGGCCGTCCACTACCTCGCCCCCCGGGCCGACCGGATGCTCGTGCCGATCAACTGCTCCGCCATCCCGGGAGAGCTCCTCGAGAGCGAGCTGTTCGGCCACGTCAAGGGGGCGTTCACCGGGGCCCACGCCGCGCGGGCGGGAAAGTTCGAGGCGGCCCACAACGGGACGATCTTCCTGGACGAGATCGGGGAGATGAGCCCGAACCTGCAGACCAAGCTCCTCCGGGTGCTGCAGGAGAAGTCGGTCACCCCCGTGGGCGGCAACCGGGCCGTCCCGGTGGACGCCCGCGTCATCGCCGCCACCAACAAGGACCTCGACGAGGAGGTCTCCGAGGGACGCTTCCGGTCCGACCTGTTCTACCGCCTGAACGTGATCCCGATCCGGATCCCCCCGCTGCGCGAGCGCCGGGACGACATCCCCGTGCTCGTGTCCCACTTCATCGCGCGGTACGACCGGGAGAAGGGACGCGCCCTCGAGGGGATCCGTCCGGACGCCCTCGAGGCGCTGCTCCGGTACCCCTGGCCGGGGAACGTCCGGGAGCTCGAGAACCTGGTCGAGCGGGTCGTGGTCCTGAAAGGGAGCGGGTGGATCGAGGCGTCGGACATCCCCGGGAAGATCCTCCGCGCCGACGGGTTCCTGAAATCCGCCATCCCGGTCCTGGGCGACAGCGGCCTCGACATGAAGAGCGCCACGGAGGATTTCGAGAACGCGCTCATCCGGCAGGCGCTGCATCTCGCCGGAGGGAACAAGAACCGCGCGGCCACCCTGCTGGGCCTCAAGCGAACGACCTTCGTCGAGATGCTGAAGCGGAAGAACCTCGACGCCGCGGAAGCCCCCGGCCCCTCGAGCTGACCCCATTGGACCCCGATCTCGTCGCTTCCCTCCGATCCCGGATCGAGGAGCTGTCCTCCCGCCTCCGCCACACGGAGGAGCAGCTCGCCCAGGCCCAGAAGATGGAGGTCATCGGCCGGCTGACCGGAGGGATCGCCCACGACTTCAACAACCTCCTGACCGGAATCCTCGGGTACGCCTCCCTCCTGAAGACCGTCATCCCGGAGGACGGCGAGGGGTACGGCGCTGCCGCCTACATCGAGCGTTCGGCCCGCCGCGCCTCGGAGCTGACCCGGCAGCTGCTCGCCTATTCGCGCCGGGAGTCCCCGAAGTTCCGGTCCCTCGACATCCACCGGGTCATCGGGGAGGCGATCGAGATCCTGTCGCGTTCCGTCAACAAGAACGTGGAGCTCCGCACCGACTTCGACGCTCCGCCCGAGCCGGTCCTCGGGGACCCGGGAACCCTGGTGCAGGCCATGTTGAACCTCGGCGTGAACGCGAACGACGCCATGCCTTCCGGGGGGCTGCTGGCGTTTTCGACCGGTTCGTTCCACTCGGACGGGAACGTCTACTTCAACGACGTCCTGGTTCCCGAGGGCCGGTACGTGTCGATCCTCGTCTCCGACACCGGGTGCGGGATCCCCGAGTCGATCCGGATGCAGGTGTTCGCGCCGTTCTTCACGACGAAGGCGCCGGGTGAGGGGACCGGGCTCGGCCTCTCGATGGTCTACACGTGCGTCCGGTCCCACGGGGGATTCCTCCGCATGGAGAGCCGGGAGCGGGTCGGCACCACCTTCCAGATCCTCCTCCCGGTCTCGGAGGATTCGGATCGGCAGGAGGAGCCCTCCCTCCCTTCGGCCAGCGCGCCGATGGGCCGGGAGACGGTCCTCGTCATCGACGACGAGGACATACCGCTCCACCTCCTCTGCGACCTGCTACGGTCCCTCGGATACACGCCGCTGCCCGCCCCCTCCGGGGAGGAGGGAATCGAGATCCTCCGCTCCGCCCCGGAGAAGGTGGACCTCGTGATCCTCGACAAGATCATGCCGGGGATGGACGGGATCGAGACGATGCGCCGGCTCCGCGAGATCCGTCCGGGCCTCCGTTCGATCCTCTGCTCGGGATACACCGCGGAGGGGACGGCCGCCGGCCGGGCGTCGCACGAGTTCGACGACTACCTTCAGAAGCCTTACGAGAGGGGAACCCTGGCCCGGAAGGTCCGCTCGATTCTCGACGCCAAACCGTCAAGGATTTGACGGCCTTAACGGTCCTTTGACGGAAATTCTTCCTCCTGTTCCACCCGCTAAACAAAAAAGCACTAAATATCGATAAGTTGTACTTCGGCCTTTCATGGCACGACGCTTGCCATATTGTACGGGCAGCAGGCTATCCCCCAGCCCCTGACAAGCGAGGAAAAACGCCATGATGCGAGGCCAGGCAGTGCTATCCCACGGCAGAACGAAGCCCCGCAAGGCATCCCCTCCCCGGAAGGCCCGGAAACCCAGCCGTGAAACGGTCGTGGAGGAGTTTCTCCCCGGCATCCGCATCCACGCGATGCGGATGAAGCTGCGCCTGCCCCCGCACATCGAGACCGACGACCTCGTGAGTTCCGGCGTGGTCGGCCTCCTCGACGCGCTGGACCGGTACGACGCCTCCAGGGGGATCAAGTTCAAGACCTACGCCGAGTTCCGCATCCGCGGGGCGATGCTCGACTACCTGCGGGAGATGGACTGGTTCCCGCGGTCGGCCCGGCAGCACTCCTCCCGGCTGCAGTACGCCTACAACCGGCTCGAGAACATCCTCGGCCGCCCTCCGGAGGAGGAAGAGGTGGCGCAGGAGCTCGGCATCACGATCGACGACCTGCGGAAGCAGCTGGCCATGTTCACCGGGATGACGGTGTTCTCCCTCGACGCGATCCAGGACGAGGACGAGGAAGGGGGCGCGGGGCTGCGGCACGTGCTGGCCGACGCGGCGATGGACGAGACGCGCGAGGCGGAGCTCACGATGGAGCTCAAGGACCTCCTCGGGAAGGCGATCGACATGCTCCCCGAGCGGGAGAAGCAGCTGATCGCGCTCTACTACCACGAGGACCTGACGCTGCGGGAGATCAGCCGGATCTTCAACCTCGGCGAGCCCCGGATCTGCCAGCTCCACTCGCAGGCGGTCCTTCGGCTGAAGGGGAAGCTTGCCCGGCACTTCAAGTAGGCGTTCCGTGATACGATGGGCGAATTCCCGGGTTTTCCGAGGGGTTCGCCCTTGCAGCTCTCCAAGCGGATCGCGATCCAGGGACTGAGCGTCTCGATCGCCGTCTTCACCGGCATCACGGCCTACGGCCTCATCGGCTACCTGCAGGGGGGGCTGGACTCGGCCATCGCGGCCCCCCCGCGGACCACCCTCCTCTTCGCCGCCGCCATCGTCGTGTCGATCGCCGGAATCTGCTGGTTCGGGGCGCAGCTCGATCGCCGGAAGGCCGAGGAGCGGGTTGCCGAGGCGCGTCAGCAGGCCGAGGAAGCCGCGAGAAAAGGAAAGCGGAAGCCCGCCAAGGGGTAGGCGCCCCGGATCGTCAGCGAAGCGCCGGTTTTCCCGTGAGCACTTCCCGGACGATCCCGACGGGCGACGCCGCGGGCTTGAACGGCTGCTTCGCGTCGTACGACGCCACCCTGTCCCCCCCCAGAGTGCCGGTCGCGCGGAGGAGCGCCGCGCCGGCGACCCGGTAGTCCCTCCGCGAGCGGGCGAGGTTCCCTTTCGCCCGGCTCAGGTTCAGCTGCGCGTCGTCGACTTCCAGCTTCGTCTTCACGCCGTATTCGTACCCCTTCTCGGCGAGAGACAGCAACCGTTCCGCCTGGACGACGGTGTCCGCGATCGCCCCGACGACCTCCCCCGCCTCCCGGACCGCGTTCACCGCGTCGCGGACCTGGAGCGCGATCGCGTCCAGCAGCTGCGCCTCCTCGATCCGCAGCGTGTTCCGGTCGCTCACCGCCTGGGCCACCCGGCCCCTCGTGCGCATCCCGTCGAACAGCGGCCACGTGGCGAACAGCCCCGCGGACCACGTCTTTCCGTCCGCCCCCGCCTCCCCCTGGCGGAAATCCTTCCAGCCGGCCCCGGCCCGGGCCTCCACGCGCGGCATGCTTCCCGACCGTGCGATCTCGACCAGCTGCTCGGAAACGCCGATCCGGTGGCGCAGGTCGGAAAGTTCCGGGCGGTTTTCCACCGCCTTCGCCAGCTCGCCCTCGTACTCCGGCCACGGCGCGATCTCCGCGGCGAGCTCCCCGCGGACGTCGACCGGGCGGCCGCCCGCGCCGAGGAGGAACCGGAGGCGCTCCCGAAGCGTCACCACCTGGTTCCGCGACCGGACGATCGCCGGCTGCGCGTTCTCCAGGTCGACCTTCGCCACGAGCACGTCGTACTCGGTGGCGGTCCCGGCCGCGTTCCGCTTCCTCGTCTCCTCGAGGAACCGGGTCTTCTGGTCCCGGCTCTGGACGGCGATCGCCTCCGTTTCGCGGGCCAGCAGGATGTCGTGGAACGCGGTCGACACGTCGAGAAGCGCCGACTGCCGGGCGATCCGCACCTGGTCGTCCGCGGTGGCCAGGCCGACGCGCGCCGCCCGGATCGCCGCCGTCACCTGCCCCCCGGTGTAGAGCGGCTGGGACACTCCCAGCTGCGCGTCCGCGGTCGCGGACGACGGGGGAACGCCGAACACCTCCTGCGTCGCGTCCCAGCTCCGGAAACCCTCCGCCGATCCGAACAGCTGCGGCAGGGCGGCCGCCCGCTCCTCGACGTACTTCCCCTCCAGGCGGTTCCGGAGCTCCAGCGCCCTCCGGATGTCCCGGTGGCTCTCGAGCGCGATCCGGTACGCGTCGTCGAGCGTCAGCATCTCGACCCCCGGCTCCGGCTCCGCGGCGCGCGCGGCGGGAGCGAACGCCGCCGCGCCGGCCAGCACGATCGCGACGGCCGCCACCGCGCCCGCCGGCGCCGTCTTTCCCTCCCATCGGCGGCGCAGCCGGATCCCGAGGTCGTCGAGCAGCGTGTAGACGACCGGCACCACGAGCAGCGTCAGGAAGGTGGAGGTGATGAGGCCCCCGATGACCGCCCGCGCCATCGGCGCCCGCTCCTCCGCCCCCGCGCCGATCGCCAGGGCCAGCGGGAGCATTCCGAAGATCATCGCGAGCGTCGTCATCAGGATGGGCCGAAGCCGCGTCCGCCCGGCGGCGATCACCGCCTCCGTCCGTCCCATCCCCCCCGCCTGCAGGACCTTCGCGTAGTCGACCAGGAGGATCGCGTTCTTGGTCACAAGGCCCATCAGCATGATGAGCCCGATCAGCGACATGATGTTCACCGTGTCCCCCGTGAGCAGGAGCATCCCGGCCATCCCCACCACCGACAGCGGAAGGGAGAGCATGATGGAGAACGGCTCGAGGAACGACTCGAACTGCGCGGCCAGGATGAGGTACACGAAGATGACGGCAAGCAGAAGCGACTCGGCCATGTAGCCGAACGACTCGACCATGTCCTCCCCTTCCCCCGTGAACACGACGTGGTACCCCGGCGCCATCGTCATCCGGTCCGTCACGGCCTTGACCTTCTTCATCGCCTCCCCCAGGGGAAGCCCGTCGAGGTTGGCGGAGAGGACGACCTCCCGCGTGAGCGCCTGCCGGTTGATCTCGGACGGGGTGTTGCTCATCGCGTACCGGGCCACCTCGCGCATCGGGACGAGCGCCGCCCCTTCCGGTCCGCGGTTCACGGCGAACCGCAGCCGCTCGACCTGGGACGGGTTCTCCCGCAGCGACGCCGGCAGCCGGACGCGCACGTCCACCGCGTCCCCGTCCGAATCCTCGTACGTGGTGACCGCCTGGCCCCCCACCATCGCGCCCACGGTCCGGACCACGTTGCCGGTGGTGACCCCGAGGTCCGCCGCCCGCTCCCGGTCCACCGTCAGCCGGTACTCCGGGATGTCCTGCTCCAGCGTGACCTCGAGGTCGACGATCCCGGGGATCCGGTAGACCTCGGCCTTGAGCTGCGCGGCGTACTTCTTCAGGAGCTGGATGTCCTCTCCCCGCACCGCCACGTTGAACGGCTTCTCCCCGGTGATCCTGCCGACCTCGACGATCGCGGGCTGGATCCCGGGGATCGCGGCCAGCCGGTCCCGCACCTGCTGCTGGATCTCGTCCTGCCGGCGCGCCCGCTCCTTCTTTTCCGAGAGCTTGACGTACACCATCCCGTCGCGCACCGTCCCGGCGTCGCCCGCGCCGACGGTGGCGAAGGTGCTGCGCACCTCGGGCAGGCTCCGCACCTGGGAAAGGACCGCCTCCACGCGCCGGCGCGTCTCCTCGAGCGAAGCGTCCGGGGCGGTCTTGAAGTCGATCTGGAACTCCGCCCGGTCCACCGGCGTGAAGAACTCGGTCTTGAGCGACGCGAAGGCGAAGATGCCGCCGGCGAACGCCGCCGCCGCGATGCCGACCACCGCCAGCCGGTGGCCGAGGGCCCAGGCGATCATCCCCCGGTACCGGTCCGCCGTGCGGTCGAACCAGTCGTTGAACCGGTCGAGGATCCGCGCGATCCGGTGCCTCCTCCCGGTCCGGTCGATATCCGGGTCGTGCCACCGGGACGAGAGCATCGGGTCCAGGGTGAACGACACGAACAGGGAGACCAGCACCGCGAACGCCACGGTGATGCCGAACTGGAAGAAGAACCGGCCGACGATCCCCTTCATGAACGCGACGGGGACGAAGACGGCCACGATGGAGAACGTGGTGGCCAGCACCGCGAGGCCGATCTCCGAGGTCCCGAACCGGGCCGCCTCGAAGTGGTCCTTCCCGTGCTCGAGGTGGCGGACGATGTTCTCCCGGACCACGATCGCGTCGTCGATCAGCAGGCCGATGGCCAGCGAAAGCGCCATCAGCGTCATCACGTTCAGCGTCATCCCCATGAAGTTCATGACGATGAACGAGGAGATGACCGAGATCGGAAGGGTCAATCCCGTGATCACCGTGGACCGCCAGGAGTTGAGGAAGCAGAACACGATGAAGACCGTGAGCAGGCCGCCGAGGACCAGCGTGGTCTGCACGTCGTGGACCGAGTCGCGGATCATGATCGACGCGTCCCGCACCATCTCGATCCTCGTCCCCGGGGGGAGCTCCGGCGAAAGCCTCGCGATCTCCCTCTTCACCGCGTCCACCACGGAGACCGTGTTGGCGCCCGACTGCTTCTGGATGTCCAGCGCCACGGCGGGGACGCCGTTCACGAGCGCCAGGGACCGCTGCTCCTCGATCCCGTCCGTCACGGCGGCCACCTCCCCCAGCGTCACCGGCCGGCCGCCCCGCTGCCCGATCACCATCGTCCGGAAGCGGGGAACCGCGTCCGGCTTCCCCGAGACCCGCAGGGGAAATTCCGCCCCGCCGCGCGTCATCCGCCCGAGCGGGGTATTGACGTTCTCCGCCGAAAGCCCCGCGATCACCTCGTCCACGCCCATTCCGAGCGCCTCGAGGCGCGACGGATCGACGTCGACGTTGACTTCCCGTTTCGACGAACCGACGAGGTCGACCTTCCCGACGCCGGGGATGTTCTCGAAGCGGCGTTTCACCTTCTTTTCGATGAGGGTGGTGAGGTCCCGCGGGGAGAGCGCGTCGGAGCGGACCGCCAGCGACACGATCGGAGCCGCCGCGAAATCCAGCTTCCGGATGATCGGCTCCTCGATCCCCTGGGGGAGCTCCCCCCGGATGGAGGCGATCTTCGCGCGCGCCTCCTGGGCGCCGTCGTTCAGCTTCACCTCGAGCTGGAACTGGACCATGACCGTGGAGACGCTCTCCCGGGAGATCGAGAGGACCTTCTTCACCCCGGCGATCGGGTTGACCGCCTCCTCGATCTTCTTGCTCACCTCCCGCTCGACGCTCTCGGGAGAGGCGCCGGGGAACTTCGTCACGATCGTGACCACCGGGATCTCGACGTCGGGGAACATGTCCGAAGGCTCCCAGCGTCACCAGCGCCAGCATCATGACGGCGGCGAAGATGGGGCGACGGATGGAGAGGTCGGAGAGGAACATCGGCTACCTCCCCCCGTTTCCCGCGACCTTCACGGCGTCGCCGTCGGAAAGGAGGAACCCGCCCCGCGTGATCACCGGGGCTCCGGGGGGAAGACCCGAGGGGATCTCCACGGCGCCTCCCTGGACCGCCCCCGTGGCCACCGCCCTGCGCCGGGCGACCCCGTTGTCGACGAGGAACACCTCTCCCCTGCGCCCGGAGACGTCCCAGGAGAGAAGGGACTCCCTGGGGATCAGGACGACCCCTTTCCGGGCGCCGGTCACGATCCTTCCCTTGACGAAGAGCCCCCCTTTGAGCAGCTCGGGGACGTTGCGCACCTCGGCGACCACCCGGACCGACCGGTCCGCCGGGTTGACGCCCGGGTTGATGTACGTGACCTTGCCCGCGAACTCCTTTCCCGGGAACGCGTCCGTCGTGAAGAGGAGCGGCTGCCCCGCCCGGACGGCGGCCATCTCCGCCGACGGGACGCTCGCCGTCAGCTCGAGCAGGCGGTTGTCCACCAGCCGGAAGACCACCTTCTGCATCTCCCCGACCAGGTCCCCGGCGTTCACCAGGCGCTCCGCCACCGCCCCGTCGAACGGGGAGCGGATGACCGCCTTCGACATCCTCGTGGCGGCGTGCGAGACGTCCTCCCGCGCGGCCGCGACCTGCGCCCGCGCCGCCTCGACCCGCGCGGAGGCGGCATCCTTCTGCGTGAGGGCGTCGTCTCGCCCCTGCCGGGTGACGAGCCCCGATTCGAACAGGTTCGACGCCCGCGCGAGCTCCCGGTCGGCGCGCACGCCCGCCGCCTCCGCCTCGAGCAGGGACGCCTTCGCCATCTCGAGGGAGGCCTTCGCCTTCAGCAGGATCACCTCGCCTTCGCGCGTGTCCACCTTGAGGAGCGGGTCCCCCTTCCGAACGCGGGTCCACTCGTTCACGTAGACCTCGCTGACCACTCCGCCGTACTCCGACTTGATCTCCGCCTGGAACTTCGGGGCGAGCGTTCCGACCACCGGGATCTCCTCGGTGACGTCCCCGAGCGACGCCTTCGCGGCGTCCACGGCGACGGGCGGTTTCCCGGCGGCCGCCTCCTTCGCCGGCTTCGCGTTTCCGTTTCCGGAGCACCCCGCCGCCGCCAGCAACGCGGCGAGAACGACGGCCCCCAGGTCGAATCTCCGACTCATGACTTCCTCCCCTGTTCCCCTTTTGCCTTCCTTGCCGCCGCGATCCCCTCGAGAACGAGCTCGAGGACGCGCCGTACGCCGTCCCGGCCGATGCTCTGGGGGGGCTGGCACAGCTCCGCTTCCATCGCGATGTTGAGCGCCCCGATGACGGCCCACATCGCGTCGTGCGGGTTCACCCGCCGGAACTCCCGGTCCCGGATCCCCTCCCGGAGGACCTGGAGGACCGCCTCCTGGAATTTGCGGTGGTATGCGTCGAAGTCGATGAACGGCGCGCCCTGCGGGGGCCCGTAGTAGATGGAGTACATCACCCTCGCCGCGTCGACGTTCTCGATGAAGATGCCGTACGCCATGAGGCAGAGCCGGAACAGCCGCTCCCTCGACGAGCCGGGCTTGCGGAGCGTCTCCTCGATCTGCGCTGCGAACCTGCCGAACGGCTCCCGCATGAGATCGAGGTAGATCCCCTCCTTGCTGCGGAAGTAGTAGTAGAGGACCGGCTTGGTCACTCCCGCCTTCGAGACGATTTCGCGGACGGTGGTGGCCGCGTACCCCTTCGAGGCGAACAGCGCGGTCGCGCCGGACAGGAGGCGCTCCCGCACCTCGCCGCCCGGCTCGACCTCCTTTCGCTCCCTTTTCGCCATTCCGCCCTCCCGCCGAACTCCGGACCGAAATTTACCTACCGGTAAGTATATGGACGGGCGCAACCGTGTCAACAGGAAATTTACCGATCGGTAGGATTCGGGGGAGGGTTACGCGCCCGCGGCCTTTTTCGCCACGCGGGCGTTGAACTTCGCGAAGTCGACCGCGAACCGCTCGTGGGTCCCCTTCCCGATGACCTCGACGTCGTCCGCGGCCGTGATCTCCCATCCGGTCCGGCGGCCGTCGACGAGCGTGCAGCGGACGCGGACGGTGACGGTCATCCCCGGCGGCGTCGCCGCGGTGTGCGTCACGTTGATCATCGTGCCGACGCTCCCCTCCCCCGGTTCCATGTGCGGCGCCAGCGCCTCGATGCACGCCCACTCCATCAAACCGACCATGTAGCCGGTGGCGAACACCTTCGGCATCTCCTGGAACAGCTTCGACTCGGGGTAGAGGTGCGGCACCGTCTTGTTCTCGGGGACGCGGTACGTGTGGATGTGCTCCTGGCCGACCTTCAACGTGTCTTTCACGGGATACCTCCTTCGGGTTCTTTCCGTGGGGGGAAACCTTGAGTTCGCGTCGACGTTCGAAGGATACCGCTTTCCCCTCGCCGACACAATCACGGGCAGGCGATCACCCCGCCAATCTACAACGTGAATCCTTCTCGATTGCCATTTTCCGTTTGCATAGTACAATACGTCGTTATATTGGTATAAATCCATGGGGATGTGGGAGGGTTATACGTCGTGAGTGCGGTATCACCTTACATCTTCCCGAGCAAGCCCTCGTATAAGCACATTTCGACTCGTTTCGATTCGCAGTACGGCGCACTGTGGTGCTTCCTCGATCCGAAGCCGCGCGCCTGTTTCACGTTCGAAGTCCTGACGGAGCTGCGCAGCTTCGCGGCGGACGTGGAGCGCATGGCCGCCGAACCGGAAGACGTGCGGCGGAATATCCGTTACTTCGTCGTCGCGTCGAAAACCCCCGGGGTGTTCAATCTCGGGGGAGACCTCGCCCTGTTCGCCCGCTGCGTGACGGAGAGGGACGAGGAGACATTGCGGAAGTACGCCCACGCCTGCATCGATACGCTCTATCAGTACGTCGTGGCCTTCCGCCTCCCGATCCTCACCATATCCCTCGTGCAGGGGGATGCGATGGGAGGCGGCTTCGAGCTGGCCCTGGGCGGGGACGTCCTCGTCGCCGAGCACGGCGCCCAGATGGGGTTCCCCGAAGTGATGTTCAACCTGTTCCCCGGAATGGGGGCGTACAACCTGCTCCACCGGCGGATCGGGATCCAGAGGACCGAGAGGATGCTGCTGAACGGCAAACTGTACCGCGCGGAGGAATTGCACGCGGAAGGGGTGGTCGACATCCTGGCGGAGGCCGGTCGGGGGGAAAACGCGGTGTACGAATACATCGTCCGGAACGCGGGGCGGCAGAACGCGCACGAGGCGGTGAGGAAGGTCCGCCGCCGGCTGTTCGGAGTCAGCTTCGAGCAGCTCCAGGACGTGACTGAAATCTGGGTCGACACCGCCATGCGGATCGGCCCCCGGGAAGTGCGGCTGATGGAGCGGCTGGCCCGGTCCCAGGAACGCGTGGCCCTCAAGGCGCCGTCGCCGATCGGACCCCGGGGGGTCGTCTCTCCCGTTCCGGACGCCTGACCGTCACGAAACCGCGGAATTCTTCCCGCTCAGGAAGCGATCCAGGGCGACGCGGGCCCGGCCGAGCTCCTCCCGAACCGCTTCGAGGTACTCCCACCCGCTCCGTTCCAGCTCCGAAGCGCCGATCCCCGAGAACCGGTCGCACGCCTCCATCAGCGCGTAGGCGCCGATCTGCCCGGAGTTCCCCTTCAGGGCGTGGGCGACCGTCCTCGCCTTCTCCACGTCGCATTCCGCGACCGCTTTCTCGAGGTCCCGCGTCCGCTCCCGCGCCCCTTTCAGGTAGGTCCACACGAGCCGGACCACGAAGTCGCTGTTTCCGCCCAGCTCCGCCAGCTCCCGCAGGATCTTCGGATCCAGGCACGGCGCGGCCTCCGGGGCCTTGACTCCCGCACGGCGCTCCGCGCTTCCCGCCTCCCCGTCCGGCCGGCGCGATTCCCCTTCCGGGACGCCGACCTCCTGCGGGTGACGCAGGGCCCCGGGGACGAGCTCCTCCAGCAGCTCGAACAGCTTCCGCGTGTCGATCGGCTTGGTGAGGCACGCCTCCATCCCGGCCTCCTCGCACTCCGCCCGCGCCTCGGGGGTGGCGTCCGCGGTGAGCGCCACGATCGGCATCCTGTGCCCCCCCCGGCTCATGAAACGGTACAGCTTCGCCGCCTCGACCCCGCCCATCGTCGGCATGTGAAGGTCCATGAGCGTGATGTCGAAGGAACGGGTCTTCAGCGCCTCGAGCGCCTGTTCGCCGTCGCCGGCCAGCGTCACCTCGTGGCCGGCCCGTTCCAGGATCTTGGAGATCACCATCTGGTTCGTCCGGTTGTCCTCCGCCACCAAAACGCGCAGCTTCCTCCCCTCCGACTGCCGCTGGCGGTACCGCTCCGAGATGTTCCCGACCGAGGGGTCTCCGGCCGCCGCGTCCGGGCGGGACAGGTGGAGCGCGTTGAAGAGCATCGTCCGGTTCACCGGCGCCGGCAGGACGGCGCCGTACCCGATCCTCGCGAATTCGTCGGCGTCCTTCCACCCTTCCGTCACCAGCACGAGCTGGGTCTGCTGCAGGGTGGGATCCGACCGGATGCCGCGCGCGAACCCTTCCAGAGCCATGTCGAGCCCCAGCTCCGCGACGACGACGAAGTCGAACGGGACCCCCACGTTCGCCGCCGACACCATCTGCGCGAACGCCTGTGCGGACCGGTCCACGGACACCGCCCGGACGCCCCACGTGGCGAGGTGGTCCCGGACCGACTCGGTGATGTCCGGGTCGGAGGAGACGATCAGCGACCTGCGCTCCGACAGCGCCGCGACCGCCGCGGCCTCCGCCTGTTCGACCCGCTGCTTCTGCATCTCGACCGTGAACCAGAAGGTGCTCCCCTGCCCGGGGACACTGCGAAGCCCGATGCTCCCCCCCATCAGCTCCACGATCTCCTTGGAGATCGTCGTGCCCAGCCCGGTCCCGCCGTACCGGCGCGTGATCGAGTCGTCCGCCTGGGCGAACCGCTCGAAGATCCTCCGCTGCGCCTCCGGGGCGATCCCGATGCCGGTGTCGACCACCTCGAAACGCACCGTCGCGTGCCCGTGCGACTCCGACTCCAGCGCCACGCGCACGCCCACCTCCCCCTTTTCGGTGAACTTCACCGCGTTCCCGAGGAGGTTGAGGAGCACCTGCCGAAGCAGGAGCGGATCCCCGCGGAGGAGGAACGGGACGTTGGCCGGAACGTGGCGGAACAGGTCGAGCCCCTTGGCCCGGGCCTGCGGCTCCATGATGGCGACGGTGTTCTTCACGAGCCCGTGGAGGTCGAAGTCGGACACCTGCACGGATACCTTCCCGGACTCGATCTTCGAGAGGTCGAGGACGTCCTGCATCAGGAAGAGGAGGGTGCGGGCGGAGGCGTCGACCGTCTTGGTGAGCTCCTCCTGCTCCGCGGTGAGCGGCGTCCCCTTCAGCAGGTCGATCAGCCCGATGATCCCGTTCAGCGGCGTCCGCATCTCGTGGCTCATGTTGGCGAGGAACCGGTTCTTGGCCTTGTTGGCGTCTTCGGCCCGCTGGCCGGCGGCCGTGAGCTTCTTGAGAAGCGCGGAAACGTACACCGGCAGCACGATCAGACCGATCAGCAGCCCGCCCCCCATGAGGTGCTTGTCCCGCCAGAATTCGTTCAGGGAGACGGCCACGCCGAACCCGATCGTCCCGATGACCGCGGAGACGAACAGGTACCTCCTCCCGTACCGGAACCCGTTGCCGAAGATCACCCAGAGCATGATCACGTAGAGGGGGGCGCTCGCCCCCCCGACGACCGACACGCCGTAGGCCGGAAGGCTCAGGTCCCCCACGATCCCGAGGTACCGGCGGGAGGGGGAGATCCCCGGTTCGATGGTGATCAGGAAGAAGAGGCCTACGGAGAAAACGTGGTAGAACGCCGAGGTCCAGAGGACGCGCTGCTCTTCCGGGGTGATCCGGCCGCCGTGCGTGACCTCCCAGTACACACACAGGTAGATGAAGACGATCCCCGTGATGACGACGCGGATCAGCGCCTGCTCGTGCTCCGAGTCCGGACGGCGGGACAGGTGTCCCCACGCCGTCTTGAACCTGCCGGCCAGTATCAGGCGCCAGAACCGCAACCCCTACCCCCGCGGGCTCCGCTGACGGGAATCCACGGGGTATTTCATCGGATGGAAAAACGGAAAAGTTTACCGGAAAATGTTGATTGCGGGAGAGCGGGCCGGCGGAAAATAAAACGCGGCGGGGGTTACTCCACGACCACCCCTTCGTCGGCGATCCGGACCCTGACCGGGGCGCCGGCCGCCGCCTTGCGCGTCAGCTCTCCCGACGCGCTCATCGCGCCGATGGCGCTTCCCACCCACCGGTCGATCGCCCGGGCGAGCTCCCGGACGCCGTACTCCGGACGGTACCCCTCGGAGGCGAGGAACGAAGCGGCGTCCTCGGACACGTCGAGGGAGACCCCGTGGTCCGCGAACAGGCTTTCGGAAAGGTCCCCGAGCCGGGCCGCCAGGACCTTCCGGACGTCCGCGGGATCCAGCGCCCGGAACACGATCTGCTCGTCCACCCGGTTCAGGAACTCGGGCCGGAACCGGCGCCGCGCCTCCGAGAGCGCCCCGGCCTCGGCGACGGACGGATCGCCGGCCCCGAATCCCAACTCCTTCCGGACCCGGATGTTCCCCGTCATGATGAAGACGGCGTGGCGCGCGTCCGCGGTGTGCCCCTGCGCGTCGGTGATCTTCCCCTCGTCGAACAGCTGGAGGAAGAGGTCGAAGACGCGCGGCGACGCCTTCTCCACCTCGTCGAGGAGGACCACGGAGTACGGCGTGGTGCGGAGGCGCGAGACGAGCTGCCCACCCTCTTCGTACCCCACGTACCCCGGCGCGGCCCCGATGAGGCGGGAAACGCTGACCTCCTCCTGGTACTCGGACATGTCGAGCCGGATGAAGGCGCGGTCGTCCGCGAACAGGTACTGCGCGATCCGCCGGGCGACTTCCGTCTTTCCCACCCCGGAGGGGCCGAGGAACAGGAACACGCCCATCGGGCGGCGCCGGTCGCCCAGCCCCGCGTGGGAGAGGACCAGGCGGCGGCACACCCGCGACACGGCCTGCTCCTGGCCGACGATGTGCCGGTTGAGGAAATCCTCGAGGCCCCGGACGCGGGACTCCGCGATCCCCCCCAGCCCGCCCCGCGCCACCTCCAGCGGGACCCCGGTCTTCTCCGCGACCACCCGCGCGACGTATTCGGGCGTGACCACCGCGACCCCCGCCGGTTCGTGCCAATCCGGGTGCGCGGCGACGGTGAGCATCGGAACCCTGCACTCCGCGCACGCCCGGTCGAGCAGGTCGATCGCCTTGTCGGGAAGGAACCGCGTCGGCTCGAACCGGATCGCCAGGTCGACGGTCGCCTCCATCGCCTCGTCTGTGATCGTCACCCCGAAGTGGCGCTCGCGGTGCGCCCGCACTCCCTGCAGGATCTCGAGCGTCTCCTCCCGCCCCGGCTCGACGACCTGGATCGCCTGGAAGCGGCGCTCCAGCGCCGGGTCCTTCTCGACGCTGCGTCGGTACTCCGTGATCGTGGTCGCGCCGATGCACCGGAGCTCCCCGCGGGCCAGCGCCGGCTTCATGATGTTCCCGGCGTCCATCGGAGCGCCCTCGGCCCGTCCCGCTCCCGCCACCGTGTGGAACTCGTCGATGAAGAGGATCACCTCCGGGTGCGACCGCACCTCCTCGATCAGGCGGGTCAGCCGCTCCTCGAATTCGCCGCGGTACTTCGTCCCCGCGACCAGCTCCCCCATCGACAGCTCGACCAGCCGGCGCCCCGGGAGCACCTTCCGGTCCCGCCCCAGGGCGATCCGTTCCGCCAGCGCCTCGACGACCGCGGTCTTGCCGACCCCCGCCTCGCCGATCAGGACCGGGTTGTTCTTCGTGGGCATCATCAGGACCTTGATGAGCTGGCGCAGGGCGTTGCGCGTCCGGTCGGAGTCCACGAACGGCAGCAGCCGTCCTTCCCGGGCGGCCCGGGTGATGTCCCTGCCGTACCGGTCGAGCAGGGGCGTGTCGGAGGACGGCGGCTCCTCCTCCCCCTCGCCCTGGGAGGCGATTCCCGCCTCCTCGCGCACGGGGGCCTGCCCCCTTCGCGGCTCCCGGTTCCCGAGGAGCTCCCGGCGCAGCAGCTCCGGGGCGACCCCCGCCCCGATCAGCACCGCCGAGATCACGGGGCCCGGATCCTCCATGACGGCGGCCAGGAGGTGCCTCGCCGTGACCTCCGCGTCCGGTCCGGCGATCTCTTTCGCGCGGCGGAAGAACGCCTTGCACTCGTCGCTGCGGTGCACCACCGGCTCCACGTGGACCGCGTTTCCCGGGCGCAGCCGAGAACGGACCCCGCGCCGGAACGTCGCTCCCGTGAGGCCGAGCGGGACCAGCGCCCGCTCGATCGAATCCCCCTCGTCCCGGATCGCCTCCACGGGAATCGACTCGACGCGGGTGTACTTGAGGTAGTCGAGGACCTTCCGGAGGCTGCACAGGCCGATCAGCAGGTGCTCCCGCTCGATGAACGGGTGCCGCACCCGGGCGGCCTCAGACGCCCCGATCTCCCATGCCATCCGCGCGGCCTTGGTCACCCTGGTCATGATCAGACCCTGAATTCGGTGAGGGAGCGGAACGCGGAGACGCGCAGTGCGATGTCCTCCTGCGACAGCTCCTCGAGGCGTCCGGTGCTGAACGCCTCCACCGTGAACGAGGCGATCGCGCTGCCGTACATCGTGGCCAGGCGGTAATCCATCTCCGTGAGCGGCGCCCCGTCCCTCGACGCGAGGTACCCCATGAACCCGCCGGCGAAGCTGTCGCCCGCCCCCGTGGGGTCGAAGATGGTCTCCAGCGGATACGCCGGGGCGGCGAACAGCTCGCCGTCGGACAGGTGCAGGACCCCGTACTCCCCCCGCTTGATGACCACGCGCCCCGGCCCCATGTGCATCACCTTCCGGGCGGCCTTGACCAGGTTGAACTCCCCGGTGAGCTCCCGGATCTCCGCCTCGTTGATCACCACGATGTGGACGTTCCGGATCACTTCGCGGAGCAGCTGGGGGCTCTTGCCGATCCAGAAGTTCATCGTGTCGAGGGCGACGATCTTCGGGTCGCGCACCTGGGCGAGGATGTCGAGCTGGAGGCGCGGATCGATGTTCCCGAGGAACACGTACGGCGTGTCCCGCCACCCCGCCGGAAGGACCGGCGCGAAATCCCGGAACACGTTCAGGTCGGTCCGCACCGTGTGCGCGGTGTTCAGGTCGAACTCGTAATACCCCTTCCAGTGGAACGTCTCGCCGTCGGCGACCTTCAGCCCCGAAAGGTCGATCCCGCGCGCGGAGAGCATGCCGATCGTCTCCTTCGGGAAATCTCGCCCCACCACGGAGACCAGCCGAACGGGCGCGAGGTAGCTGGCCGCCAGCGAAAAGTAGGTGGCGGACCCCCCGATCACGCGCTCGACCTCCCCGAACGGGGACTTGATGCTGTCGAACGCCATCGATCCAACGACGAGAAGGCTCATCCCGGGCTCCCGGACGAAGGCGATTATAAAACGACCCCCACATGATAGCGCAGGACGGGGGGCCCGGTCACTTGGAACCCCAGAGCTGCTTCAGCCGGGCGTCCCTCCCGCACGCCGCACGGTAGTACCGGTACCGGATCGGGTTCTTCCGGTAGTAATGCTGGTGGTACTCCTCCGCGGGCCAGAACTCGCCCGACGGGGAGATCCCGGTCACCACCTTTTCGGGGAACGGCTTCCTTTTCTCCAGATCGCGCAGCGACTCCTCCGCCGCACGCCGCTGTTCCTCCCCGTGGAAGAAGATCCCCGACCGGTACTGGTTCCCCACGTCGCAGAACTGGCGATCGGACGTGGTCGGGTCGATGTTGCGCCAGAACACCTCGAGCAGCTTCGCGTACGGGATCTTCGCCGGATCGAACACCACCTGCACGGCCTCCGCGTGGCCGGTGCCCCCGGACGAAACCTCCTCGTAGGTCGGACTCTTCTTCCAACCGCCCGTGTAGCCGGAAGTCACCGAGACCACCCCCGCCAACTCGTCGAACGGATGTTCCATGCACCAGAAGCACCCTCCCGCGAAGGTGGCCTTCTCGAGTTTTCCGTCCGCGGCCCGGGCTTCCGCCGCGGGGGAAGCGGCCGCGAGGACGATTGCCAGAGGCGGAATCAGCGCCAGGATCCAGTGCCAATGCGGTTTCATGTCGTTCTCTCCTCCGCGCGTTTCCTCCTTAGATGGCGGCGGGGAGGAGGAGATCCGCGAGCAGGGACGCCAGGACGAGGACGAGGTAGGCGATCGAGGCGGCGAACGCGCGTCCGTACCGGCGGGTGGAAACGGTGTCCCGGTAGAAGACGGCGAGGAAACCGGCGCCCAGGATCGCCGCCGCCCAGCCGAACCGGCCGGACAGTCCCCCGAGCGCCCAGAGGGAAAGCGACACGGGCGGCAGCGCCGCGGCGTAGAGGAAGATCAGCACCTTGGTGTACGTCTCGCCGAACGCCACCGGGAGCACCGGCACGCCCGCGGCCCGGTACTCCTCCCCGTGCCGCAGCGCGAGCGCCCAGAAATGGGGCGGCTGCCACAGGACGAGGAAGAGGAAGAGGAGGACTCCGTCGATCCCGAGGGAGGGTCGGACGGCGGCGTACCCGATCAGGACCGGCAGCGCGCCGGGGACCGCGCCGGGGATGGTCCCGTACGGCGACCGTCGCTTCCACACCAGCGTGTACAGGACGACGTAGCCGACGGCGGCGGCCGCCAGCAGGACGGAGACCGTCGGGTTGAGAAAGACGGCGGAGGCTCCGACCGAGGCGACGACCGCGGCGATCGCCACGCCGGCGGTCGTCGCGCGGCCGACCGAACGGAGCGCCCGGACGCGACCGGAGAGGCGGGGCATCTTCCGGTCCATCTCCTCGTCCAGGACCGTGTTCAGCGCCGCGGATCCCCCCGCGGCCCCGAGGATGCAGGACAGCGTCAGGGCGGCGACGCGGGCGTCGGGGAGGCCCCTCCGGGCGAGGACCATCCCGGCGAACCCGGCCAGGGTCACCGCGGCGACGATCCCCGGCTTGGCCAGCAGGGCGGCGGACGGTTTCAGAGGGGAGGAAGGGATAAGGCCGAACCTTCCGCCCGCACGGCGTTCACCCACAGGTGGCCGAGGACCACGAGCATCCCGAGCGCCACGGCCAGGTGAAGCGCCGCGGCGGCGAAATGGAGCCGCGTGAGGACCACCGTCGCCCCGACCGCGATCTGGACGACCGACAGGAGCAGGAACGAAAGGGCCAGCCCGCGGTTCCCGCGCTGGCGCGCGTCCTTCCGGACGAAGAGGTAGAGCGACACCGCGGTCAGCAGGATCAGGCCGGCGACCAGCCGGTGGGAGAAGTGCGCCAGCACGGGCCAGGAGAAAAGCGGCGGGATCCATCGCCCCAGGCAGGTCGGAAAGTCGGGACAGGCGAGACCCGCCCCGAGGTGCCGGACGTACGCGCCCAGGGACGCCTGGGAGTAGACCAGCGCGGCCAGGCACAGGAAGACCGCGGCCGACCCGCGGAACGGGAGCGAGACGCGCCGGTACTCGCCGTCGAAGGTCATCATGCAGAACGCCAGGAGGAAGACGAGGAGCCCGGTCATGAAGTGGACCGTGGTGAGCTGCACCGGGATCTCGAGGAGAACGACCGCCCCCCCCATCGCGACCTCGGCGAGCAGGAGGAGCAGGGCCATGACGGGGATCAGCCTCGCCGCGCCGTCGTACCGCCGGTAGCGGCGGAGGGAAAGCGCGACCAGGAAGATCGAGGCGATCCCGGCGATCACCCGGTGGAGGAACTCCATGTAGATGTCCCACCGCAGGGGAGGGAGGACCTTTCCGTGGCACAGCGGCCAGTCCGGGCACGCGAGCCCGGCCTTCAGCCCCGCCACCAGGTTTCCCCACACCAGCAGCAGGAACAGCAGCCCCACGGTCGCGCGGCCGAGCATCGGCGCACCCCCTCCCCGTTTCCGTCCGGATACGTGGATTATCCCCGCACGGAGGGATCAGCGCAACTGCGTGTCGACGAGGGTGCCGAAGAGGATGAGGAGGAGGAACGCGATCGGCGCGAGGGCGAACCCCCACACGAGGCGGCTCTCTCCCCGAAGGTGCATGAAGTAGAGCGCCACCAGCGACGCCTTGAGGGACGCGATCAGGAGCGCCACGACGACGTTCAGGATCCCCAGGTCCGCGTACGACACGAGCACGGTGGCGACGGTCAGGCAGAGGAGAGCCCCGAACACCGCCAGGTACTTCCGGATTCCTCCGTGCGCGCCGCTTCCCATCTCTCCCCTCACCCGGCGAGGTACAGCAGCGGGAACAGGTAGATCCACACGAGGTCCACGAAATGCCAGTAGAGCCCCGACATCTCGACCGGGGTGCGGTACTCCTCCGAATACCGCCCCCGACCTGCCATGACCAGGACGTACGCGAGCACCCCCATCCCGAGGAGGACGTGGATCCCGTGCAGCCCCGTCAGCATGAAGTACAGGGAGAAGAAGATGTTGGTCCCGGGGTGGAGGCCGTGGTGGAACTTCTCGCCGTACTCGACGTATTTCACGCCGAGGAAGACGGCCGCCAGCAGGATGGTCGCGCCGTAGTACGCCTGGAGGAGCCGCATCCTCCCCCTCCGCGCGGCGTCGACGCCCAGGACCACGGTGAGGCTGCTCGTGATCAGCACCACCGTGTTCGCGGCGCCCAGGACCCGGTCGAGCTTCTCGTGCTCCGCGTGGAACAACGCCGGGAATTTCAGCCGGAACACCGCGTACGCCGTGAACAGGGCGCCGAAGAGGAGCACCTCGGTGGCGAGGAACGTCCAGACCCCGAGCTTCGCCGACTCGAAGGCGACCGCGGGATCGTGCCGCTCCGCCGGGTGCGCGTCGCCCATCAGTCGCGACCTCACGCCTTCTTCGTGCCGTAGCCGTACGGCCAGTCGGTCACCAGCGGGATCTCGTGGAAGTTCTCCGTCTCCGGCGGAGACGGGGTCTGCCACTCGAGGGAGAGCGCGCGCCACGGATTCCCGGGCGCGGGCGTCCCGCTCCGGAGACCCTGGACGAAATTCCACACCATCGCCAGGATCCCCAGGGTCAGGATCACCGAACCGATCGTCGCGACCACGTTCTCGGAATGGTACTTGGGGAGGTACTCGGCGTACCGCCGCGGCATCCCGCGCACCCCGAGGAAGAACATGGTGAAGAAGGTCACGTTGAACCCGAGGAAGATCAGCGCCCACGACGCGCGCGCCGCCTTCTCGTTCAGCATCCTGCCGGTGATCTTCGGGAACCAGTAGTGGAGCCCGGCGAAGAACCCCATCACCGTCCCCCCCATCATCGTGTAGTGGAAGTGGGCCACGACGAAGTAGGTGTCGTGCAGCTGGACGTTCGTGGCCAGCGCGCCGAGGAACGGCCCGGTGAGCCCCCCGATGATGAAGAGGAAGATGAAGGTGAGGGCGTAGAGCATGGGGGCCTCGAAGGTGATGGAGCCCCGGTAGAGGGTCGCGATCCAGTTGAACACCTTCACCGCGGTGGGCACCGCGACGAAGAACGTCATGAAGGAGAAGATCGCGTTCGCGAGGGGGGACATCCCCGAGGTGAACATGTGGTGCGCCCACACGAGGAAGCCGAGAAAGGCGATCGCCAGCGACGAGTACGCGATGGCCTTGTACCCGAAGATCGGTTTCCGGGAGAAGACCGGGATCACCTCGGAGACGATCCCCATCGCCGGGAGGATCATCACGTACACCACCGGGTGGGAGTAGAACCAGAAGAAGTGCTGGAACAGCACCGGGTCTCCCCCCTTCGCCGGGTCGAAGAAGCCGACCCCGAGGACCCGTTCCGCCGCCAGCAGCAGGAAGGTGACGCCGACCACGGGGGTGGCCACCACCTGGATGATGCTCGTGGCGTACATCGACCACAGGAACAGCGGCATCCGCAGGAACGACATCCCCGGCGCGCGGAGCTTGTGGATCGTGACGATGAAGTTCAGCCCGGTGAGGATGGACGACATCCCGATCAGGAAGACGCCCAGGGAGAGGGTCGTGACCGCCGCTCCCGTCTTCGCCGAGTACGGCGTGTAGAAGGTCCATCCGGTGTCCATCGGCGCCACCAGCGATCCGACGATGACCAGGAACCCGGCGACGAAGACCCAGTAGCTCGCCAGGTTGAGACGGGGGAACGCCACGTCGCGCGCCCCCAGGTGGAGCGGGATCAGGAAGTTCCCCAGCCCCGAAGGGATCGCCGGGATGATGAAGAGGAAGATCATCATCGCCCCGTGGAGCGTGAAGAAGACGTTGTAGGCGTGGTTGCTGAAATATCTCGCCTGCGGGGAGAGCAGCTCCAGCCGCAGGAGCAGCGCGAAGACCCCGCCCAGCAGGAAGAAGAAGATGGTGGTGCAGAGGTACATCACGCCGATCCGCTTGTGGTCGAGGGTGAACGCCCAGGAGCGCCATCCGCGCTCCGAAAGGTACCCTTTTCCGTCTCCCGCGCTCATCCCGTCCCCCGCCTCACCGGAGCGTCTTCAGGTACTCGACCACGGCGCGCACCTCTTCGGCCTTCATCGACGTCTTGTAGGTGGGCATCACGTTGGGGTACCCCTTCACGACCTTCGCCCCCGGATCGACGATCGACTCCCGGAGGTACTCCTCGTCCGCGGAGACCGTCGTCCCCCCCTCCAGCGGGACCTTCGACCCGAACAGCCCGGAGAAGTTCGGCCCGATCTTCTCCTTCCCCGAGACGGCGTGGCAGTTGAGGCACCCGGAGGCGCCGACCAGCCGTTCGCCCCGCTTCGGCAGCGGCTCGTCCGCCCTTCCCGCCTCCGCGGCGCCCCGCTCCCACGCCGCGTACTCCGCCGGCTCCATCACGATCAGGGAGCCGTTCATGTTGGAGTGCCCGTCCCCGCAGTAGACCGTGCAGTGGATCGCGAACGTCCCCGCGCGGTCGGGCGAGAGCCACAGCGACGTGATCCGGCCGGGGATCGCGTCCATCTTCACCCGGAATTCCGGCAGGTAGAACCCGTGGATGACGTCCGAGGAGGACAGGAGGAATTTGACCGGCTTGCCCCTTTGCACCCGGATTTCGTTGATCGCCGTCCGCCCCCCCGGGTACCGGATCTCCCACATCCACTGCTTCCCCGTGACGTGGACCTCGGCGGCCCCCGGTCGGGGGATCCTCATGTCGGAATACACCTTCCAGCCGTAGTAGAAGATCGCCATGACGACGATCGTCGGAACGAGGATCCACACGATCTCGAGGAGATGGTTCCCGGTGATCCGCGGCGTCTCGTTGTCGCGGCCGGCGGCGCGCCTGCGATACCGGACGGCGAAGTACACCAGCAGCCCCTGGGTGAGGAGGAAGAAGAAACCGCAGATGACCGCGATCAGCAGGAAGACGGCGTCCACCTTCCCGGCCTCGCCGGACGCCGCCCCGAACGACTGTATGCTGTTCATCGGTCCCCTTCGCCTCCCCCCGGACCCGCTCCCGTCCCGTGCCGCCTCCACAGGAAGACCAGCAGCCCCGCGAGGAGGATCGCCGTGGCGGCCCCGGCGATCCGCATCACGTTCCGGGCGTACAGGATGTACTTCCTTCCCGCCGGATCGTACCGGAAGCAGTACATTAGAAGCGTGTTTCCCGCCGACGATGCGCCGATTTTCCCGTCCGCCGCCTCGATCAGGGCGAGTTTCAGGTCCCGGGGCGGAATCTCGATCCCGTACAGGTACCTGGAAACGGCGCCCGACGGGGAGAGGACAACTGCCGCGGAGGGGTGCGCGAACTCCGACCCCACCTTCCGGTACCGGAATCCCACCGCCTCCGTCAGCCGCCGGATCGACTCCGGGTTTCCGTACAGGAAGGGCCATCGCGCGTCGGGTTCCGGAACTCCCGGCACGAGGGCGTGCGTCTCGTTCGCCTTCGCGCGGACGATCTCGGGGATCTCCCCCGGATCGATGCTGACGGTCACCACGCGGTAATCCTTCGCGAGGGAGAGCCCCTGGATCCCGTCCATCGTCGCGGCGAGGCTCCGGAACGTCAGGGGGCAGAGCATCGGGCAGGTGTAGTAGTTGAGCGTGAGGATCACCGGGCCGGCGCCGAGGTACTCCCCGAGGCGGACCTCCCTGCCGGCGGCGTCCGTGAACGGCAGTTCCGCGGGGACCTTCGCGCCGAGACGCTCGTCGACCCCCGCCTCCCGCAGCATCCGGTCCTGCGGGTCCTCGGCGCGGGCGGGATCGGCAAGGAGGGAGAGGAGGGCGAGGAGAAGCGGGATCATAGCGGGATGGGAGTCCCGGGGGTGGGAACCTCCGCGTTCCAGCCGAGCTTCGACCGGAGCACCCCGGCGAACTCGAGGGAGACCGACTCCTCTCCGTGGGCGACCAGCGCCACCCCCGGGGGAGACTCGAAGCGGCCGGCCCACGACAGCAGGTCCTCGCGGTCGGCGTGGGCCGACAGGCCGCCGATGGTGTAGATGTCCGCCGCCACCACGACGTCCTCCCCCAGCACCTTCACCCGTTTCTCCCCGTCGACGATCCGCCGGCCCAGCGTCCCCCGGGCCTGGAACCCGACGATCACCACGCTGCACTCCTTCCGCCACAGGTTGTGCTTCAGGTGGTGCTTGATCCTGCCCGCGTTGCACATCCCGCTGCCGGCCATGATGACCGCCCCGCCGCGAAGCGAATTGAGCGCCATCGACCCCTCGACGTCCTTCACCACCACGACCTTCAGCGCGTCGGGGTGGGCGTCCTGCCACGCGAAGAGCTCCTTCGCCTCCTCGTCGAAGCATTCGGGGTGGCGGCGGGTGATCCGCGTCGCCTCCGCCGCCAGCGGCGAGTCGATGTAGACGGTGACCCCCCCGATGCGCCCCTTTCGCGTCAGCTCCGCGAGAAGGTAGAGGATGTCCTGCGCGCGGCCGACCGCGAACGAAGGGATGATCACGTTCCCCCCCTTCCGCCGGAGCGTGTCGTTCACCGCGTGAACGAACTCTTCGACCGTCTCGCCCATCCCCTTGTGGACCCGGTTCCCGTACGTGGACTCGATCACCACGGCGTCCGCCCCGGAAACCGGCGAAGGGTCCCGCACGATCGGAAGCCCCGCGTGCCCCAGGTCGCCAGAGAACACGAGCCGCCTCGGGCGTCCCTCGTCCGCGAGGTCCACGATCACGATCGCGGAGCCCAGGATGTGCCCCGCGTCGACGAAGCGGACCGACACCCCGGCCGCCGGGGAGAACGGCTCGTCGTACCCGCGCGGCCGAAGGCGCGGAAGGACCGCGAGCGCGTCGGCCTCCGTGTAGAGCGGCGTCACGCCCCGCTTTCCGGAGCGCCCGCGCTTCCGGTTCTCCCACTCCGCCTCCCGCTCCTGGATGTTCCCGGAGTCCGGCAGCATCACCTTCAGCAGGTCCGCCGTCGCGGCCGTGCAGTGGACCGGTCCGCGGAACCCGTCCCGCACCAGCTTCGGCAGCAGCCCCGAGTGGTCGATGTGCGCGTGGGTGGAGAGGACGAAGTCGACCGAGCCGGGAGGGACCGGCATCCTCCGGGCGTTCTTCCGGTCGCTCTCCCCCCCGCCCTGGAACATCCCGCAGTCGACGAGGAACCGCGCCTTCCCCGCCTGGACGTGGATGCACGACCCGGTCACCTCCCGGGCCCCGCCGTGGAACGTCACCGTGACGCTCACGTCACCACCCTCGTGAGGATCCAGGAGACCGCCGAGAGGAGGACGGAGCCGGCCACCGCGCCGAGGAAGCCGTTCACGTGGAAGCCGGGAACGACCGCCGTGACCAGCCAGAGGAGCAGCCCGTTGATGACCAGCAGGAAGAGCCCGAGGGTGAAGACGGTGACGGGAAGGGTGAGGAGGACGAAGAGCGGCCGGACGACCGCGTTGACCAGGCCGAGGACGAACGCGGCGGCGAGGGCGGCCATCACCCCGTCCGCGGACACGACCTGCGGCAGCAGGTACCCGATCAGCAGGATCGCGATCGCGTTCGCCACCATCCTCACGAGGAACGGCACGAAGGCCCCCTTGAACCGTGGGTGGGCAGGGGACACACTTTCCCTGCATCCCGAGTTTACACCAAGTATGTCCCCTGAAAGCGCCTGCACCCTGCAGGGACCTGCTCCTGCCGTACTATACGCAGCAAAGATCCCTCTGTGGCTGGTGTCGGGTATTCAATGCGCCTTCGGTTTCGGCATGCGGAAGAAGGTGAGCGGCAGCGACTTCTCCTCCCCCCCGCGGCGGACCGACACGTCCGCCTTGTC
>JACRNP010000034.1 GCA_016234845.1 Deltaproteobacteria bacterium
AAGGTGAACACGGCCGGGGTCATCCCGCCGATCTTCGCGTCGTCGATCCTGCTCTTCCCGGCGACGATCGCGAATTTCATCAAGCACCCGGTGACCCAGTCGGTCTCCAACGCGCTGACGCCGGGCAGCGTCGCGTACGAAGTGCTCTACATGGCGTTCATCATCTTCTTCTGCTACTTCTACACGGCGGTCACCTTCAACCCGGTCGACGTCGCCGACAACATGAAGAAGTACGGAGGCTTCGTCCCCGGGATCCGGCCCGGGAAGAAGACGGCCGAATACATCGACAAGATCCTGACGCGGATCACCCTCGGCGGGGCGCTCTACATCGCCGCCATCTGCGTGCTTCCGAGCATCCTCATCGCCCGTTTCAACGTCCCGTTCTACTTCGGCGGGACCGGGCTCCTCATCGTCGTGGGCGTCGCGATGGACACGATCCAGCAGATCGAATCCCACCTGATCACCCGGCACTACGAGGGATTCCTCAAGAAAGGCCAGATGAAGGGAAGGAGGGGATAGGACGATGATGGGGATCATACTCCTTGGCCCCCCCGGTGCGGGGAAGGGCACGCAGGCGAAGAAACTCACTTCGACGTTCTCCATCCCGCAGATCTCCACGGGGGACATGCTCCGGGAAGCGGTGAAGAACGGGACCGAACTCGGGAAGAAGGCGAAGTCGTTCATGGACGCCGGAGGCCTCGTCCCGGACGAGGTGGTCATCGGCATCGTGAAGGAGAGGCTCGCCGCCGCGGACTGCTCGAAGGGGTTCATCCTGGACGGGTTCCCCCGGACGATCCCGCAGGCCCAGGCGCTGGACCGCGTCGTGAAGGAGTTGGGCAAGGAGATCCGGTTCGTCCTCTCCCTCGATGTCGACCAGAAGGAACTGATGGAGCGCCTCTGCGGCCGTAGGACCTGCACCGGGTGCGGCGCGATGTACCACGTCACGTTCAACGCCCCGAAGGCCGACGGGAAGTGCGACAAGTGCTCCGCCCCCCTGATCCAGCGGGACGACGACCGCGAGGAAACCATCAAGAACCGGCTGGTCAACTACAACAAGGCGACCGCCCCGCTGCTCGACTACTACAAGAGCACCGGGAAGATCCGCACGGTCATGGCGTCGGGAGAGATCGACACCATCTACGGCAACATCGTAAAGATCCTCCAGTAGGGGATGATCCTGATCAAGTCGCCCCGGGAGATCGAGGCGATGAGGCGCGCGGGCGCCGTGGTAGGACGGTTCTTTGAAGAGGTGAGGACGTTGGTACGGCCCGGGGTGACCACCGGATCCCTGGAGGAGTTCGCCGACCGCTTCATCGCGCAAAACGGCGTGCGGAGCGCCTTCAAGGGATACATGGGATATCCGGCGCACCTGTGCACCTCCGTGAACGAGGAGGTGGTCCACGGGATCCCGTCGAGCGCCCGGGCCGTTCGCGAAGGGGATATCCTGAGCATCGACTTCGGGGTTTTCCTCGACGGGTTCTTCGGCGACTCGGCGAAGACGTTCGCGGTCGGGGAGGTCGACGATCTCTCCCGCCGGCTCATGGAGGCGACGGAGCGGTCCCTCGCCGCCGCCATCCTCGAGACGCGGCCCGGCAAGCGGCTGGGGGACGTATCCGAGGCGGTCCAGTCGGTGGTGGAGTCGGCCGGTTTTTCTGTCGTCCGGGACTTCGTCGGACACGGGATCGGCCGCGCGATGCACGAGGATCCGCAGGTTCCCAATTTCGGCAAGGGCGGCACCGGGCCGAAACTGCTGCCCGGGATGGTGCTGGCCATCGAGCCGATGGTCAACGCGGGGGGATGGGCGGTGGAAGTGCTGTCGGACGGTTGGACGGTGGTGAGCCGGGACCGGTCGCGATCCGCGCACTTCGAGCACACCGTCGCGGTAACGGAAACGGGGGCGGAAATATTAAGTCTTCCGTGAAGGGAACGGCGGCAAGAGAAGGATAAACAAAGGGATATATGTCAAAAGAAGAAGCGATAGAAATCGAGGGAACGGTGATCGAACCGCTCCCGAACGCCATGTTCCGGGTGGAGCTCGACAACAAGATGAAGGTGCTGGCCCATATTTCCGGGAAGATGCGGATGCATTTCATCAAGATCCTCCCGGGGGACCGGGTCACGGTCCAACTGACTCCGTACGACCTGACCCGGGGCCGGATCGTCTACCGATCGAAGTGAAAAGGGGAGCGAAATGAAAGTCAGGCCATCGGTGCGGAAGGTATGCGCCAAGTGCAAGGTCATCCGGCGGAAGGGCGTCGTCCGGATCATCTGCGAAAACCCCAAGCACAAGCAGCGCCAGGGCTAGGCGCTTCATTCGAACGCCCAGGAGGACAAAGGTTGGCACGCATAGCGGGAGTGGACATTCCCAAGACGAAGAAGATCGGAACCGCCCTGACGTACATCTACGGGATCGGTCCGACGACGGCCGTCAAGATCCTGGAAGAGGCGCGCGTGTCGGCCGACCTCCGGACGACCTCCCTCACGGAGGACCAGGTCGCGCGGATCCGCGACGTGATCGACGCCAACTATCGCGTCGAGGGGGACCTGCGCAAGGAAATCTCCATGAACATCAAGCGGCTGATGGACCTGGGGAGCTACCGGGGACTCCGTCACCGGAAGGGTCTGCCGGCGAGGGGACAGCGCACCCATACCAACGCCCGCACGCGCAAGGGACCCCGGAAGGGCGCCGTCGCCAAGAAGAAGGAAGCAACCAAGAAATAGCGGAGGATCGATGGCAACGCCGAAGAAGAAGGGGAAGAGGAAGGTCCGCAGGAACGTGCCCGTGGGCGTCGCCCACATCCAGGCGACCTTCAACAACACGATCATCACGATCACCGACCCGGACGGGAACACCCTGGCTTGGGCCAGCGCGGGCGCCAAGGGATTCAAGGGGTCGAGGAAGAGCACCCCGTTCGCCGCGACGGTGGCGGCGGAGGACGTGGCGAAGAAGGCGATGGACTGCGGGGTGAACACCGTGACCGTGCACATCAAGGGGCCCGGTTCCGGCCGGGAGGCCGCGCTGCGGACTCTCCAGGCGTCCGGGCTGAAGGTCAACTATATCCGGGACGTGACGCCCATCCCCCACAACGGCTGCCGGCCGCCGAAGCGGCGTCGCGTGTGAAGGGATAACCGCCCCACCTTTCAAGGGACAAGGAGGACATTTTCTTTGGCAAGGTATCGTGAGGCCGTTTGCAGGCTGTGTCGTCGGGAGGGCGTGGAGCTCTACCTGAAGGGGGATCGCTGCTTCACCGACAAGTGCGCGATCAAGAGAAGGGGATACCCGCCGGGGCAGCATGGTCAGCGCCGTCCGAAGCACAGCGACTACGGCGTCCAGCTCCGGGAGAAGCAGAAGGCGAAGAGGATCTACGGCCTCCTCGAGCGGCAGTTCCGGAACTATTTCGAGAAGGCCGAACGGATGAAGGGGAAGACCGGCGACAACCTGCTGATCCTCCTGGAGCGGCGTCTGGACAGCGTCGTCTACAAGCTGGGATTCGCGCAGACCCGCCGGGAAAGCCGGCAGATCGTTCGTCACGGCCACTTCGTCGTCAACGGCCGGAAGGTGAACATCCCGTCGTTCCTCGTGCGGGCGGGAGACGCGGTCGAACTGAGGGAAAAGAGCCGGAAGATCCCCAACGTCAACGAGGCGCTCGACGCGGTCGTCCGAAAAGGGATTCCGCCCTGGCTCGAGCTCGATCGGGAAAGCTTCCGGGGAACCGTCAAGGCGCTACCGGCGCGGGCGGACATCCAGGAGCCGATCCAGGAGCAGCTGATCGTCGAGCTCTACTCGAAGTAAACCTCTTTTGGGGCAGGAGAAGGGGGAATAATGTTTCAGAGAAACTGGAAGCAGCTCATCAAGCCGCGCCGCATCGACGTGCAGACCGATACGGCGACGTTCAACTACGGGAAGTTCGTGGCCGAACCGCTGGAGAGAGGGTTCGGAACCACACTGGGCAACGCGCTCCGCCGGATCCTTCTCTCCTCCCTCCAGGGCGGGGCGATCACCTCGGTCCGCATCGAGGGCGTGCAGCACGAATTCTCCACGATGACCGGCGTCGTCGAGGACGTGACCGACATCGTCCTGAACCTGAAGGAGATCCGCCTCCGCATGCATTCCCCGGAGCAGCGGATCCTCCTCCTGGAGGCGAAGGGGCCGCGTCGCGTCAAGGCGTCCGACATTTCGACCGATCCGATGGTGGAGATCCTGAACCGCGACCACCACATCGCCGAGCTCTCCGACAACGCCACGCTGAAGATGGAGCTCACGGTCCGGATGGGGAAAGGGTACGTTTCCGCCGAGCGGAACCTGGAGGAGAACTCCCCGATCGGGACCATCCCGATCGACGCGATCTTCTCGCCGATCCGCAAGGTGAACTTCACGGTGACGAACGCCCGCGTCGGGCAGCAGACCGACTACGACCGCCTGACCCTCGAGGTCTGGACCGACGGGTCCGTCCTTCCGGCCGACGCGGTCGCCTACGCGGCGAAGATCCTGAAGGACCAGCTGACCGTCTTCATCAACTTCGACGACGAGGCGGAGATGCCGGACGAGCCGGTGCGCCTCGACGAGGGGACCGGAAACGAGAACCTGTACAAGCCGGTCGAGGAGCTGGAGCTTTCCGTCCGCGCCTACAACTGCCTGAAGAACGCGGATATCAAGTTCATCGGCGAGCTGGTCCAGCGGTCCGAGCAGGAGATGCTGAAGACCAAGAACTTCGGGAAGAAGAGCCTGAACGAGATCAAGGAGGTCCTCGTGGGTATGGGGCTCTCCCTCGGGATGAAGGTCGACGGTTTTTCCCCGGAGAAGTACAGCCCGCCGCGGGAAGAGGATTGACCAACTGAACCAGACGAGGATGCCCAATGCGCCACGCGAATGACCACCGGAAACTGGGAAGGAGCCCTTCGCACCGGAAGGCGCTCCTGCGGAACCTGATGAACAGCCTGGTATTGGCCGAGCGGATCGAGACCACCGTACCGAAGGCGAAGGAGCTGCGTCCGCTGGCGGACCGCCTCATCACGCTCGGAAAACGCGGAACCCTGCACGCGAGGCGGCGGGCCTTCGCCCTCCTGAGCAGCAAGGGCGCGACCGACAAGCTGTTCGAGACGCTTTCCGGCCGTTTTTCGTCGCGGGACGGCGGCTACACGCGGATCGTCCGCACCGGATTCCGGCCGGGGGACGGAGCGGAGATGGCGATCCTCGAGTACTTGCCGGCCGAGGAGAAGAAGGCGGGCGCCAAGGGCAAGAAAAAGAGGAAGGCGCCGGCGCGGAAAACCGCGGAGAAGGCGGCCCCGGCGAAGAAAGGTTCCGCGGCCGGGGAAAAAGCCACGAAGACCGCGAAGGCCAAGGGTAAGGTCGCCGACGGGGAAAAGAAGGCGAAACCCTCTCGCGCCCCGAGAAAGAAGAAGCCCGCGGAAGGGGAGTGATTCCGCCCGCGCCGGCGATCCGGACAGGAACGACGAAACGGCCCTTCGGGGCCGTTTTTATTTTTCTTGACCCGCCCCCGGGCCGGGCTGTAACATGAAATTGAAAATCATCTTCATCATGAGGTAATCCCCTTGAAGCGGCTGCTGAACCGGATCGACCGCGAGATCCAGGAAGCGGGCGGCAAGAGAAGCCGCAGCCGCTCGGCCGTGATGGAGCAGTTCTTCCACGGACGCGACCATCTCACGGTCGACGAGCTTACGGCCGCCGTACGGGAGAAATCCTCCCGCGTGGGCGCCGTCACGGTGTACAGGACCCTCAAGCTGCTCGTGCGGATGGGCTACGCCAAGGAGGTCGATTTCGGGCAGGGGGCCAAGCGGTACGAGAACAACCTGGTATCCCACCACGACCACCTGGTTTGCCGGAAGTGCGCCTCCGTGACCGAGTTCGAGGACCCGGACATCGAGAAATTCCAGGATCGGGTCACCCGGCGGCACGGATTCCGTCCGACGACGCATCGTCTCGAGATCTACGGCTTCTGCCGGAAATGCTCGCCGGAAGGGAGGAGGAAATCGTGACCTCCGTCCCCGGGGGCGGGAAAACGGTCGGCGGACCCGCGACGGTGATCCTCGTCGGGAACCCGAACGTGGGGAAAAGCGTCGTATTCGGCGCGTTGACCGGGCGCTACGTGAACGTCTCGAACTATCCCTGCACGACGGTGGAGGTCACCCGGGGAGAAGCCTCGGAACGGGGGAAGTCGTACGAGGTGATCGACACGCCCGGCGTCTACTCCCTTCACCCGATGTCGGAGGACGAGCGCGTCACGCGCGACATCCTGATGCGGGAGCCCGGCGCCAGGGTCCTGCAGGTGTGCGACGCCAAGAACATGCGTCGTTCGCTCCTGATCACCCTCCAGCTCTCCGAGATGGAACTGCCGCTCCTCCTCGCGGTCAACATGTCCGACGAGGCGAGGGACCGCGGAGTGATGCCGCGAATGGAGGCGATCGACGGGCGGCTTGGGGTCGCCGCCGTCCCGACGGTCGCCGTCCGGAAGAAGGGCACCGACCGGCTTCTGGCCCTCCTGGACCGAGCGAAGCCGGCGACCGTCCGCGTCCATTACGGCGAGCGGATCGAGGGCGCCGCCAAGCGGATGGCGGATCTGCTTCCGGCCGACGTGCCGTTGGGCAGGCGCTCGCTCGCGCTGATGCTCCTGTGCGGCGACGATTCCCTGACGCCATGGGTGACGGAGAACGTCGACCCGCTCCGGATCCGCGAGATCAACGCCGTCCGGAACCGCCTCGTGGAGGAGATGGGGGAGGAGGTGGCGTACCGGGTGACCCAGACCCGTCTCGCGTGGATCGACCGGCTCCTCGAGGAGGCCGGGGTCGAACCGTCCCGCCCCGCCGGAAGGGATTTCGCGCAGGCGTTCGGGAAGTACGCGATGGATTCCGCATATGGGATCCCGATACTGCTCGGGGTGCTGACCCTGGCCTACCTGTTCGTCGGCCTGTTCGGGGCCGGCTACCTCGTGGACCTGCTGCAGGGCGCCGTGTTCGGGAGGTGGATCGTGCCGGCGGTCGGACGGGCGGCCGATTTCGCACTGCCGTGGCCCCTGGCGCGCGATTTCCTCGTCGGTCCGTACGGGATGATCTCCATGGCCCTGTCGTACGCGGTGGCGATCGTATTGCCGATCGTCGGCACCTTCTTCCTCGGGTTCGGGATCCTCGAGGATTCGGGGTACCTTCCGAGGCTCGCCGTGATGGTCGACCGTCTGTTCCGGAAGATCGGGTGCAACGGAAAGGCGGTCCTGCCGATGGTCCTCGGCCTCGGATGCGACACGATGGCCACGCTCACCACCCGGATCCTGGAGACGCGGAAAGAGCGGCTGATCGTGACCCTCCTTCTCGCCCTCGGGGTGCCGTGCTCCGCCCAGCTGGGAGTGATCCTCGGCATGCTCTCGGACGTGGGGCCGGCCGGTACGGTCACCTGGCTCGCGATCCTGTCGGGCGTGATCCTCCTCGTCGGGTACCTCGCCGCGAAGGTCATTCCCGGCGACTCGGGCGATTTCATCCTGGAGATTCCTCCGATCCGGATGCCGCGGATCGGCAACCTCGTCGTGAAGACGATGGCGCGGATCGAGTGGTACCTGCGCGAAGCGGTCCCCCTCTTTCTCCTGGGCACGTTCATCCTCTTCGTCGCGGACCGGATGGGGTGGCTCCTTTGGCTTCAGAAGGTCTCCGAGCCGCTGGTGGTCAACGCGCTCGACCTTCCCCCGAAGACGGCGGAGGCGTTCCTCATCGGGTTCCTGCGGCGCGACTACGGGGCCGCCGGGCTCTTCAGCATGGCGAAGGAGGGGATGCTCTCGCACCGCCAGGTGGTCGTCAGCCTCGTGACCATCACCCTGTTCATCCCGTGCCTCGCCAACTTCCTGGTGATCGTGAAGGAGCACGGCGGCAAGGTGGCCGCCGGAATGGCGCTGTTCATCTTCCCGTTCGCCCTGGTCGTCGGAACCGCCGTCAACTTCGCGGCCCGATGGCTCGGCGTCCGTTTCTAGGCTTTCGCCGTGGCGAAGACCATACGCTGCCCCCTGTGCGGTTTCGACATCGATCCGTCCGACAGGGGATGCCGCTCGGGTTGCCCTTTGGGCGCGAACTGCTCCCTTGTCTGCTGTCCCAGATGCCGGTACTCTTTCCCCATGCCGGAATCGAAGGTGATCCGGTTCCTCCAATCCCTGTTCCCGAAAGGACCCGGGAAATGACCGACTACGGGCAGGACGAGATCCTCGAGCTCCTCTGGACGCTGCGGGAGGACGGAAAGTCCACGAGACCGGAGCTGCTGGAATCCTCGGCGGAGGAGCGGACGGACGGTATCCTCGAAGAACTCGTAGCCTCGGGCCACGCCGAGCTTTCCGGAGAGGCGATCCGGCTCACCCCCCGGGGGGAGGAGCGTGCGAGGGGAATCATCCGCCGGCACCGGCTGGCGGAGGTGCTTCTGCACAACCTGTTCGACCTGGACAACGTGCAGGTCGAGAGCAGCGCCTGCCAGTTCGAGCACATCCTGTCGGAAACCGTGGTGGAAAGGGTTTGCGCTTTCCTCGGGCACCCTCCCGCATGTCCGCACGGGAGACCCATTCCCCGAGGGGAGTGCTGCGATCTCATCCGGAAGGAGATCCAGCCCCTGGTTTCGCGCCTCTCCGATGCCGCCCTTGGGGAACCGGTGCGGATCGTGTTCATCACGCCCAAATCGAAGCGGCGGCTCGAGAAGCTCTCCTCTCTTGGAATCGTCCCCGGGAGCAGCGTGCGCCTCCTCCAGCGGAACCCTTCCTACGTTCTTCAGGCGGGGGAAACCACCGTCGCGGTGGACAAGGACATAACGGATGAAATCTACGTGCGGCAGGCGTAGCCGCGTCGCGCTAGCCCTGTGCGTCGCCATGGCGTCGCAGTGGGCGACTCCCTGGTCATCCCCCGCGGACGAGATCCTCCCGGAGCCGGCGCTGTTGCTGCGATTCGCCGGGTCCGACATCCCTCCCGACGAGGCGAAGGCGTCCCTGGGAATTCTACCCGGGGCGTTTTCCGGGACCGTGCGGGTCCGGTGGGTCCCGGTTCCCGCGGAGCCCGATCCGGTGCAGGGGGGGGAACGGGAGTTTCCGGTTCCGGACGACGCCGCATTGCGGGCGATCTCCGAAACGGTCGCGAAGGCGTCGATCCACATGGACAGGGTGGAGGACGCCGCCGCGGCGAAGGTATTGGCGGAAGCGGAAGCCCTGGTCCGACGATACCGGTTCACCGACGCGACCCGCCCGTTCCTCGCCGAAATTTTCCTGCGGGAGGGGATACTGAAGATCCGGGAAGGGGACCCCGGGGGCGCGGAAAAACTGCTGGCCCGCTCGAGAGCGCTTCGTCCGGGCTTTTCCCCCGATCCGGCGCTGTTCCCTCCACAGGTTCTCGCCGCATGGGAAGGCGCCAGGGGGCGCCCCCTCCCGGAGGCCGACCTGCTGGTGCAATCCCTCCCGTCGGGCGCCGCCATCTTCGTGGACGGCGATCCGAGAGGGACCACTCCGTCCCGGGTCCGTCCGGGAAAGACCGGGCCGGTACGGATCCGCGTTTCCCATCCCGGGTACAGGGATGCCGAACGGACCGGTCAATGGCTGCCGGGCGACTCGGAGACCATCGGGTTCACCCTTTCCGGGGATCGCGTGGCGAGGCTCGGGGAACTCCTGGCCGACGCTTCCAGGCGGAGAGGCGAGGGAACCGGCCCGCTCGTTTCGGAGATCGCGCGGGCAGCGGGCGTTTCCCGCGTCGCGTTGCTCGCGTTCGAGCGCAGGCCGGACGGTTTCGAGGCGCGGATCTACAGCGGGGGGGCGGGGGGAGCGGATCCGGTTCTCCTCGGCGCGGAACGGTTTCCGGCGACCGCCGGGGATGCGATCGCGAGCTGGGCGTCGTCGAAACTTCTCGCCGCGGGGTGGCCCGGAAAGCGGGAGGAGGCGGGGGCCAAGCCGTGGTACAATAACTTCTGGTTCTGGACCGTCGTGCTGTCGGCCGTCGGGCTGGCCGCCGCCTTGGGGGGAGGCGGAGGGGGAGGGGGATCAGGCGGGTCCTCGAGCGGCACGGTAACGGTCAACTTCTGAACCACCGGAAAGAACAGGAACCGCTTCCCGCCATGCCCATCCTCTTGGCACTGCTCCTCCTTGCCTTCGCCCCGGTATGCGAAGCGACGGACGGCGAAACCGTCATCCGCGACCTCGGAAAAACCCGGATCATCCCCTCGAACGAGGCGCCGCACAACATCCTTTCGGACGCGTGCCTCGCGTGCCATCCGAAGGAGAAGTTCGAGTTCTGGCTCCTGATCTACAAGGGGAAGCCGCCGACCGTCAGCGTCGACCGGTTGCGGAAGCCGGAAGCCGCAGACGCGCCGGGGACGCCGTCCGGGAAACCGGCACAGGCGAACCGGTACAATTCGCACGACGGTCTCGCGTGCAACCTTTGCCACTTCGACAATCCCACCGGAACGACTCCGAAGTTCATCGTCGACGTCGCGGACCTTTGCCGCCTGTGCCACCCCGCCGTGGAACCCCACCGCCTTCCCGAGGGAGAAGGTCTCGATGTCGTGCGGAAGGCGATCCGCGAGAGGAAACTCCCCGGACGCGACGGGAACCTCCTGTGCACCACATGCCATAAAACGCACGATGCGACGTTCTCGATGCGGGACGCGTACGCCCAGGTGCTCTGGGAAGGGAAGGTGCCGAACCCTCACGGCAGCCGTCAATTCTGCTTCGCGTGCCACCCCGGGAAGATCCGCGAGGGAGAGGAGATCCGGTTCGCCGCCGGGAGGGACAACAACCGCCTCTGCAACGAGTGCCATCTGCGGCCCGGCGTCCGAAAGGCGCCGCACGTGATCGACCTCACCTCGTCGGAGGGGACGTGGCGGATGGATTACCTGGGATACCCGCTGAACCAGGGGAAGTTGACCTGCTCCACGTGCCACGACGAGGTGTCCCACGGGAAACCGGATTCCGCGAACCCGAAATTTCTCCGGGGAGGACCGTACGCGGATCCGGACCGTTTCTGCTACCGTTGCCACTCGGAGGAAAAGGAAGTGTACGACAATCCCCACCGTCAGGTCGACGCGTTCGGCAGGGTGCGCGGGGAGTCGTGCCGGTTCTGCCACAAGGGGATACCCGATCCGGACAGGAGAAAACCGGAAGACCTCGAACTGGTCGGCGAGGATGCATCCGTATGCTCGAACTGCCACCAGATCCGTCCCCACCCCGGCGCGGAGCACGGCGTCCTCCTGAAAGGTGAAAAGCTGGCGCGCAAGGAGGAGTACGAGAAGAGGCACCAGGTCCGCCTGCCGCTCGCGGCGGACGGGAAGATCAAGTGCAGCACCTGCCACAATCCGCATGCGAAAGGGGTGTTGAAAGGGGAGGCCGGCGTGGGAGCCGGTTCCCGCTGGCGGGTGCCCGATTTCCGTGAAATGTGCGCACCGTGCCACGGGCGGTACTGAACGAGCCCGTGGACAACGCAAACCGTACACGGAGGGAGAGATGATCGACCTGTTTCTCAAAGGGGGTTTCGCCATGTACCCCCTGCTCGTCCTGTCCGTCGTCACCGTCGCGATCGCGATCGAACGGACGGTCTATCTCCGGAAAGCCAGGATCAACACCGGCGAGTTCATGGAAGCCATCAACGGTTTCCTTACCCGGAACGCGCTGGAAGACGCGCACCGGCATTGCGAATCGACCTCGGGGCCGATTTCGCGGATCATCATGGCCGGCCTGAAGAACCAGAAGCGGGGGCGGGACGAAGTCGTACGCTCCATCGAGGACGCCGGGGCGATCGAGGTGGCGCAGCTGGAACGGGGGATCCTGATCATCCAGACGATCTCGAAGCTGGCGCCGCTGATCGGGCTCTTCGGAACCGTGACCGGAATGATCCGGTCGTTCCAGGCGATCGGGGGCGCCGGGGGAGAGAACCCGAGGATGGTGGCGGCCGGCATCGGCGAGGCGCTCGTCGCGACCGCGGCGGGGCTGGTCGTGGCCATCCCGGCCTACTTCCTCGGGTTCTACTTCATGAACCTCGTGGGAAAGTTCATCCTCGACATGCAGAAGAGCTCCATCCAGCTGCTCGACTCCCTCGGCGAACTGGAGGAGATGATCGCGGAGCGGACCCAGCGGTTCGATACGATCGGGGGTGACTACCTTGAGATTTAAGCGCCGCGTCCAGGGGGACGAAGAAGGGATCCCCATCACCAACCTCGTGGACGTCCTGTTCCTCCTCATCGTCTTCTTCATGATGTCCACCGTGCTGAGTTTCGATCGCGGGCTCGGAGTGAAGCTTCCGGAGAGTCAATCCGCGGGGGCCATTTCGAACAAAGGCGTCAGCGTGCTCGTCAACCGGGAAGGGAAGGTGTTCGTCGACGGCTCGGAAGTGCCGCTGGACCGGCTCGGGGAGACGGTGAAGGGGAAGCAGCGGAGCGCGGGGACGAACGTGATCCTCAAGAGCGACCGGGAGACGCGTTTCCAGGCGATCGCGGACGTCATGGACAGGCTGCTCGCCGTCGGGATCTCGGATCTGTCCCTCCCCGTCGTGGAAAGGGGAGCGGAGAGGTAGCGCGTTGAATTCTTCGGGGGCGCGCCGATTCCTCCAGCCTGCGCTGTACCTCGCTGTGGCGACGTTTGCGCACGGACTGCTGTTCCTCATCCCCGGGGAGTGGGGGAAGCCGGACAGCGGTACGACGCGGGGGATCCGGGTCAAGGTCCAGGGCGAGGCGCGCAGTGCCGCGGCGACCACGCGGCCGGCAACGGCTCCTTCGCCTCCGACCGCTTCCTCCGCGCCATCGGCGCTGCCGAGGAGGGACTCCGCGCCGGGCGCTTCGGGAGGCGGGGGGGGGACGCCGGGCGGAGCCGGCGGGACGGAGCCGACCGGCGGCCCGGTGGCCGGGGATGCCCCCCCGACTTCGGAATACGGCTCGTACCTGGCGCGACTGAAGTCCGAGGGGGTGCAGGGGTGGGCGCGCGACAGCGCGGGGAAACTTCGCCAGGGGTGGAAAGGGAGCGGGAAATCCGGGAGCGGGTGGGGAGGAGGCTCCGGCACGGGTGCCGGGACCTGGACCGGCGGGGGAACGGGTCCGGGTACCGGCGGGGGGGGGTACCTGGACCCGAGAGTGCGCATGGTGGTGACCAGCTACCCCCCGACCTCCATCGAAAAGCGTCACACCCAGGTCCCGTATCCGGAAATCCGGGTCAAGAAGCACGAGTACGTCACGGGGTGGTGGAACGTCTACATCCAGGTCTGGACCGACGGGGACGGGAAAGTGGTCAGAAGAACCGTCCTGCGCCCCGAAACCGACGGCGCGCTGGAGAGGATCTTCGTAACGCAGGTGAAGCGGGAGATCGAAAAGTGGTCGTTCGAACGGAAAGAGGCGGAGATCAACGTGGACGTGAGGTTCTACGTTGAATAGCGCGAGGGCCGCCGGGGTCCTCCGGCGGCTCCTCCTGGCCGTCGGGTTCCTGCTGTCCTCCTCTCCCGCGGCGGGATCGGACCAGGAAGGGTGCATGCTGTGCCACCGCCTGGAACTGCGCCTCCCCGCCGACAACGCGGCGAGGTCGTTGCGGACGCACGATTCCCCGGGAGGGAGTCACGACTCCCTGTACTGCTCCGACTGCCACCCGGACGCCCGGACGGTGCCCCATCCCGCGACACCCGGGCCCGCGCTGTGCGTGGGCGAATGCCACGGCGGTACGGCGTCGTCGAAGTCCACGCACCGAAACGCCGGCTTCGGCGGATTGACGGAGGAGCACCGCTCCGCCGCCCTTCCGGGAACGCCGTGCCGGTTGTGCCACCGTGCCTCGGACGGGAAGGCCGGAAGGGCCCTGATCCGCGAACGTTGCGCCTCGTGCCACGCAGCGGAGTCGGCCGAGGTCTCCAGGGGGCCGCACGGACGGGCGATGGGCGGCTCGTGCGTCGATTGCCACCCGGCGCATCCGACGGCGACCGCGGCCGCGGGCACCGGGAGGATGTCGTGCGGCGGAACCGGATGTCACCGCGGGTCGACCCCGCGGATGGAGTCCCTCGTCCGGCACAGGAGCCGGGACGCCGCAATCCCCGTCGGAAGCGTCCTGTCGCGCGGTGCGGTCTTCTTCGCCATCGCGGCGGCGGGATGGGTCCTGGGCGCGATGCTATCCCCCCGCATCACCCGCAGGGGAGATGCCCCTTGACCTGGCTGACCGCGCCTCCGAGGATCCGCCGGTTCACCCGGCACCAGCTCGCGCAGCACTGGGCGGCATCCGCCGTTGCCGTGCTCCTGATCCTGACATCCGTTGCGATGATCATCGGGGTGCCGATCGGCGCAACACTCCACGTCTACTTCGGACTGGCGGGCGCCGGGCTGCTGCTTTTCCATGCGTTGTACCTCGTGGGAGTCGGGATCCGCACGGACGTTCCTTTGGAAAAGGTCGCCTTCCTCCCGTCGCGCGAGGACCGGGGGGCGATCCGCAGCGGAACCACGCATCGGTCGCCGGCGGGGAAATACTCTCCCGCGGAAAAGGCCGACTATTTCGGAATCGTCCTCTGGTCCACGCTCGTCGCGGCGACGGGCGTGCTCCTGTATCGTCCGACGATGTTCGGGATTCCATCATTCGCCGCCTACGCATGGGTGCGGACGGTCCATGCCGGGTGTGCGGCCGCCTGGCTGATCCATCTTTCGACGGTCCACGTGTCCGGGAGGTGGTTCGGCGAGACGACCGGCCTCCGCAACGCGATCCTGTCCGGAACGGTCCCCCTCGAGGAAGCGGAAAGAAGAAGGGGGTGGATTGCCGATCTCGTGGCCGCGGGCGTCCTGGTTCCGGTCCCCGAGGAAGTCGTCCCCGAAGAGCGCAAGGAGTCGCAGAGGGTGAGGGACCTCCTCGAGGAGGGGAACCGTCTCGCGCGGGAGGGGGATTTCGGGGGAGCCTGCACGGTGTACGAGGACGCGCTGCGGCTGTTCCCGGACTACTCGCAGGCGCGCTACAACCTGGCGGTCGCGTTGACGAGAGGCGGGAAACGGACCGAGGCGAGGGAGCAGCTCCTCCGGTTCATCGAAATGGACCCGTTCAATCCGATGACGGAAAAGGCGCGGGAAATGCTGGTCGCCCTCGGGAACGGGGAGCCGGAATGAACCGCCCTGCGATCCTCCTTCTTCGAGCGGGGACGATCCTCTTGGCCGCCGCGATGTTCCTCCCGGAGGCGGGAAAAACCTGGCGCGCCGGCGCGGCCGCCCGTCCGTCCGCGGCCCCATCGAGCTATTTCCACGGGGGGAAAACGGCGATCCGGGTGCCGCCTGCCGGGGGATGCCTCGCCGAATCGTGTCACAAGTCGCCGGCCCACCCCCGACGGCGCCCGGAGAGCGCTTTCCTCAACATGCACGAGACGGTCGTGGCGTGTCTCGGGTGCCACGGAAGGGATCCCGAACGGCACTGGACGGCGCCGGACCCCTCGGGGGACCAGAAGATGTTCCGGGTAGCCTATTCAAGGGGGCAGGCAACGGAGAAACCCCACGATGGGACAACGGCTCCGGCCCGCTGCCCGCGATGCCATTCGGGGAGCGGGAGGACGGCGCTGGCGGGAGCCGGGGTCGCGGGCTTGTCGGATGGATTCGATTCGCCGATCCCGATGCGGATGCTGGAGGGGGGGGGCAGGAAATGGCTGGCCGAAGACGCCCGATGATTCCCGCGGCGCTGCTCGCCGCCTGCGTGCTCTGGGGGCACGGGACCGCGATCGCCGCGGGAACCGAGGCTGTCCGCACGATCTCCAGGTCCCAGGGGAAACCGTTTTCGCTTCCGTCCGATGTGGCGGTGGACCGCAACGGCGTGCTGTTCCTGCTGGAGTCGGGATCCCGTTCGATCTCGATCTACTCTCCCCGCGGGGAGTTCCTGCGGGAGATCCAGGGCAGGGGAACATGGAAGGATCCTTCGGCGATCGCCGTTGCGCCGGACGGGTCCATTTTCCTGGCCGACGGGAATTCCGGAAGAGTCCTCGAACTGGAGCTGTCGGGGAGGATCCGGCGGGAGCACACGGCGGGAGGCAACGCCCGGATCACGGGCGTCGGGCTGTACGGAAGCTCCGTTTTCGGAGCGGACAACCGGAACCACCGCATCGTCGTCTTCCGAAGGGCCGGAGGGGCGCCCGACTATTGGGGGAAGCGGGGGGAGGGGCCGGGGGAGCTCCACTCCCCTTACCGGCTCGTGGTCGACCCTTCCGGGAGAGTGTTCGTCACCGACGTGATGAACGCGCGGGTCCAGTGGTTCTCCCCGTTCGGGAAACACCTGGGTACGTTGAAGCGGTTCGGGGCGGGGGAAGGCAGGATCTTTCGCCCGACGGGGATCGCGCTCGATCCGAGAGGGCAGGTGTGGATCGGGGACAGCTACACGGGGCTGGTCCAGCTGTTCGATCTGAACGGAACGTTCGTGAAAGGGATCGGCGCCCGGGGGAACCCCAAGGTATTCGCGGATCCCGTCGGCCTCGCGGTATCGGAGTCGGGGATATGGGTTGCGGATCAGAAGGACAACCGGGTCGGAATGTACGGGGAAAACATAAACGCAAAGGTGAGAAAATGAGCGGAACCAAGTGGGAATACGGACAAATTTTTCTTAAGAGTCCGGATGTCTTCGGCGGTCTTCCCAAGACCGGCCTGGAGATGGAGAAGATGAACCGCGCGGGGGGGGAAGGATGGGAGGTCGTCGGGATCGTCCCCTTCACGCTCCCGACGGGGGAGGTCCGGGGGGCGTTCGTGCTCTTCAAGCGGGAAGTCGCCGGTTGAAGCTCCGGCACCAAACCCCTTGATCCGGTTCCTCGCCCTTATCGCGGCGCTCTCGCCCCTCCTCCTGGTTCCGGCAGGCGCGCTCGCCCAGGCCGGTTTCGACCAGGAAAAGTGCTCCCTCTGCCACATCCGCGACAGCGTCTTCCTTCAACCGGGGTTTCTCAACCCGGAACGTTCGAAGGAGTTCGACGAGGAGCGGCTTTGCGGAAGTTGCCACAACGGCTCCGTCGAGGACAGCCGCGGCGTGCTCTGGCGGGGGGAGCAGCATCCCGCGCCCCCGGCAAAGAGGAAGGATCGCGGCTGCTCCGTCTGCCACTCCCCGCACACGAAAGGCGGATGGAGCGTGCTGGCGGGGAGCGGCGTCCCCCTCCGCAGGGGAGGAAATGCGGTCTGCACCGGGTGCCACCCGTCGTACCGCTCCTCGAAGATCGGACCGCACCTGCGAAGTTCGGCGGAGTCGATGTGCCGGGATTGCCACCAGGCGCACGGCGGGACGGGCAAGGCCCTCTTGAGGGAATCCGGCGTCGGACTCTGCCTCCGCTGCCACGGGGAACTCGATCCGTCCAGGGGGGGCGGGCATCCCGTCGCGGAACTTCGAGGAGCGGCATCATCGAGAATGCCGGTGTGCACGGCGTGCCACCCCGTCCACCAGCCGGGGGAAATCGCCGCGGCTCCGACGGCGCGATGCGCGGGGTGTCATCCGTTCGACGAGGGGAAAGGGCGGGAGGCCGTAAAGCGGCATACCGGAGAGGAGAACTGCTCCTCCTGCCACACGTTTCACGCACGGGCGGGGGGAGGCGGCCGGGCGTTCCGCGGGAAGGACATCCGCGTCGAATCGGTATGCAGGGGGTGCCATACCGCCTATTGGGCCGGCGATGTCGCGGCGGGGAGGTCGAACGGAACCCACGTCACGTTCTCCAAGGCGACGAAAGCGGAGATCTGCACGCGGTGCCACAGCGTCCACCGCGGGACCGCGGGGACGCCGCTCCTTCGGACCGCGAAGCCGTACTTCTGCCTGGAGTGCCACGAGTCCCAGAACACGATCCGGGAGATCGGCGGAGTGGCGCTCGCGCACCCGGTGTTCGAAAAGCTCGGGAAAGGGAGGCTTACGGAAGTCGCGCGGGAGAAGAAGCTATCGGTCGGCCCGGGCGGCGAAATCATCTGCGCGACCTGCCACAAGGTGCACGGTTCCACGCCGGGGACGTCCCTGCTCGCCCCCGGCTCGGAAAAAGGGGAGAGCTGCTTCTGGTGCCATGGGGGGAAGAGGGGAAGCAGCCACAAGGCCGCGTCCCGGGAGCCGGGAAACGATTGCGCCATCTGCCATGCGACGCACGGCCGGAAAAGCACGGGATCCGATCCATGGATCGCGCTCTGCCGGAGCTGCCATCCGAGGGATGCCGTGCACAAGCCCGGGCGCGAGGACCGGGAGGTGGGGCGATCGGACGACCTGCCCGATTTCGACTCCCGGGGAAGAAAATCGTCCTTCGGGGACATCAGCTGTCCCACCTGCCACCAGCCGCACGGGATGACCGCCGAGCCGAAACGGCTCCGGAAGAACTATCGCCCGGGCGCCATCCTCTGCACGACGTGCCATCGCCGACAGGAGTCGATCGCGCTGACGCCGCACGACCTCCGGGGGATCTCCGGCGATAGCGCCTGCGAGCCGTGCCATGTGCCGCACGCCGGCGCTCCCCCCTGGATGTGGGGGATGAAGCGGGGCACGGGGGAGATCGCCGAGGAGACGTGCCGCGCTTGCCACCCGGGAAAAGGCGGGAAAGGCGCGGGCACTCCCGTCGCGGAAGGCGGACACCCGAGGAACGTCATGGCTTCCCGTCCGATGCCGGACGGTTTTCCGTTGTACGGTCCGGGCGGCGATACGACCCGCAAGGGGGTCGTGTCGTGTCCGACGTGCCACGAGGTCCACGGCACCGGGATCATGCCGACCGGGCGGGGAGTCGAAAAGCTGCTTCGACGAACGGACGGGAGCGGTTCCGGCGCGCGGGGAAAGCCGTTTTCATGCACCGCCTGTCATTCGGGGAAGGAGACCGCCCACGGGAAGGCGGATTGCATCGGATGCCACCCACCGCACTCCGAGGAGAAGCCGGAACGGATCTGTTCCGGATGTCACCGGGTCGGCGAGGGATTCCTCCTCGGGAAACACCGTTCCGCCGGGAAAAGTTGCGGCTCCTGCCATTCGATTCACGGATCGGGGGGGGGGAAGGCGTCGGAGAGCGGTTGCGCCGGCTGCCACCCCGGCACCCTGAGGATCCGGAAGACCTCGCACGCCGCGATCGGGGACTCCTCCTGCGACCCGTGCCACCCGGTCCACCGGGACCCACCGACACCCGTCATCAAGTGGAGAATCGGCGAAGACCCGTTTGTCCCGAACATCCCGTGCCTGCGCTGCCACGCGGAAGGCGGAATCGCCCCCGTCCCCGCCTGGCCGACGCATCCCTCGCGGGAATCCGAAGTGCCGACCAACTACGGGGCGAAAGTCGTCCTCGAGACCCCGATCAGCATGCTGGGGCGATACAAGGAAGGGGACCGCCCGCTGTTCCCCCTGTTCGGTCCCGACGGCAAGCGGTCCCTCTCCGGGGTCATGGGGTGCCTCACGTGCCACGATCCCCACGCGGGCGGGATGCGGGACGGGGAGCCTTCGGCGAACGCGTATCTCCGGGATCCGGGCCACGCCTTCCTGGCGGAACTCTGCTCTTCGTGCCACCGCGGGGACACCTCGGACCGGGTGAGGAATTTCCACAAACTTCCGCGAAAAGGGCATTGAACGGAAAATTCCCTGAAGCGGGGCGCCTTCGATTCCGATACTATCGGGAAAGGAAACCCGGATGGCGATCCACGATGCGACAGATGGCCGCTCCCTCTAACCAATCGACCCGGAGGATCCGCAGGCTTCCCCTGCTGATCGCGGCGGGCCTCCTGCTGCTCGCGGTGCTCATTTCCCTGTTCCGCGACATGGGGGTCGTCGGGACCTGGCGCCTCCGGAGCACGGAGAAGCAGCTTCGGTCCGAGGTCGAGGCGCTGCGGAGGGAGAATGCCGACCTGAAACGCCAGGTGGACGACCTTCGGAGCAATCCCGCCGTGATCGAGGAAGAGGCCCGCAGGCTGGGCCTCGTGAAGGACAAGGAAAGAGTCATCGTCGTTCCCAATCGGCAGGATGCCACCTCCCCGGCACAACAGAAGTCCGGCGCGCGGCGTCCGTAGGCATTCCGCGAGGCTGCTCGCCCCGGCCTACATTCTCCTCCTGTCCCTGCTGCGGATCCGGTACGCCGGCGGGGTGCCGTTGGCGATCGCCGCCGCCGCCGGCGTCCTCGCGTTCGCGTACGTTCTCGGCGCATACCTCGTGGCGCGGAAGAGGGACGATCGCGTCCCCGAAACGGAAGGCTGCCTGATCTGGGGAGGCGCAGCGGCGATGGCGCTCCACGCGGCGTTCCCGCCGGTCGCGGGGAGCCGGACCGTTCCCGCCGCGATCGGTTTCGGTCTCGGCGTTTCCCTCCCGTTGCGCTATTCCATCCCGTGCGCCGCCTGTGCGGCCGCATGGCTTGCGGCGATTCCCGGTCCGTTCCCGGCGGAGTCCTTGCCGGTCGCGGCGATGTCGATCCTTTCGTTCGCAGCCGGAGCGGGGGGACGCTCGCACCGCCTGCGCCGGCCTCCGGAGGAAGAGAGCGCGAAAGCGGCGATCGCGAGGAGTCGTTCCGTCGTCCTTCCTTGGGAGGAACCTCCGGAGGGGGGGCGCCGTTCCGAGGGGGAGACGACCGAGGAAGGGGCCCTGATGCGCCGGGGACTCGAAATCCGGGAAGACATCCGGAGAGCGCTGGAAGGCGTGTTGCCGTTGACCGGGGCGACGCACGCCGCGTACCTCTGGCCGTCCCGGTCCCCGGGAGTCGCCCGGCATGACGGCTTCCTCGTGAGCCGGGGCCGGGACTTGCCTCGGGACTTCTCCGTTCCCGAAACGTACGTGCCGGTCCGGGAGGCGACCGTTTTCCGCCGCCCCTTTTTCGAAACGGGGGAGGAAGCCGAACGGTACTCCCCCCGGATTTCCGCGGAGTCGGGCGCGACGAAAGGAATCGCCGCGGTACCCGTTTTCCGGGAAGATGCCGTGGAAGGCGTTCTGCTCGCCATCCGCGAGGACGAGGAACCGTGGGTCGATCCCGTCCTGCCGCTGCTCGGCCTGGTCGCGTATTTCATCGGCCGGGACATCGAAAGAACCCGTGCGCTCCACAGGGAGGAAAGGTATCTCCTGCGGGAGGACTGGTACCACAAGATGGTGCGGAAGATGGCTCAGATGGGCGAATCGGGGAGCGATGCGGAGGGCGCGAAGCCGCGTTCGCGACGCGAGCGCGTCTATGCGGAAGCGGTTGGGCAGGTGCGCCGCCAGGTCGGCGCGGGGCGCGTGCTGCTCGTGGGCACGAGCGACGGCGGCCGGAACGGGTGGCTCACGTGGGAGGAGACCGAATCCTTCTCGGGGGGATCCGACCAGCCGCAGTTGCTGGGGGATTCGTACGTGGGATGGGTGATCCGCCACGGGTCGCAGCGGATCTTCTCCGGCGAGCAGGGGCGGCCGAGGAACCAGGGAGTTCGTCCGAGCGCAGGGGAGAAGCCGGGCGAACGTTCCTACCTCGTGCTTCCGGTCGCCGGCGTCGGCGGTTTTCGCGGCGCGGTGGTATGCGCCCACGAATCGGCGGGACGATTCGGGAAAGCGCACGCCGAGGTCGTCCGGGACGTGACGGAGGTCATGCAGATGGGGCTGTCCCACGTGGAGCACCTGGAAACCCTTACGCGGCGGGCCACGACGGACGGCCTGACGGGGCTCCCAAACCGGAAATCGTTCCTCGACCGGCTCTCCTCGGAACTCGAACGCCTGGACGGGCGTCACCCCTGCGCGGTCGTCATGCTGGACCTCGACCATTTCAAACGGATCAACGACACGTACGGGCACCCGTTCGGGGACGAGGTCCTGAAGCGGGTCTCCGGGGTGATCGCGAAGGCGGTCCGCAAGGGGGACGCGGCGGGCCGCTACGGCGGAGAGGAGTTCGTCCTCTACCTCCACATGACCGACCCGGAGCGCGCGCAGGAGGCGGCGGAGCGGTTCCGGCGGATGATCCGGCAGACGAAATTCCTCCACGAGGGGCGCGAGGTGGCGGTGACCGCCTCCCTCGGGGTCTCGTGCGCCCCGATCCACGGAAAGGGCGCGGGGGAACTGTTGAAGCGCGCGGACGAGGCGCTCTACCTGTCAAAGGAGCGGGGCCGCGACAGGGTGACGGTGTACCCCGGGTAGCCCGTCCGCGGGGTCGCGTTGACACCCCCCCGCACCGGGGGCTAAACTGTCAGCTTTACTGTAATTTTTCCTTCGGGGCGGCGAATTGGACATCCGGCAGATGGTGGAATCCGTTGTGTCTTCCGCCGTGCGGAAGAAGCTGGCGGAGTGGGGCGTGGACGCACCGGTGCCGGTGTCCCTCGAGGTCCCCCGGCAGGAGGAGCACGGCGACTTCTCCGTGAATGCCGCCATGCAGGTGGCGCGGCACCTGGGGAGGAAGCCGCGTTCGATCGCCGACGAGCTGGCCTCCGCGATCCGGAAGGAGGACGTGGATCGCCGGATCGCCTCGGTGGCGGTGGCGGGTCCCGGCTTCATCAACATCGTCGTTTCCGAGGACGCCTGGAGGGAGATCCTCTCGCAGGCGATCGCCGAGGGGCCGAAGTTCGGATCCCCGGGGACGGGCTCGGGCGAAACGGTGCACGTGGAGTTCGTCTCCGCCAACCCCACCGGCCCGCTCCACGTCGGGCACGGCCGCGGCGCCGCGGTCGGCGACGCCATCGCCCGGATCCTCGAGTTCACCGGCCGCAAGGTCGTCCGGGAATATTACGTGAACGACGTCGGAAACCAGATGGACAACCTGGGCCGCACGCTCCTTTCCCGGTACCGGAACGAGTGCGGACGCCCCTCGGAACTCCCGGAGGACGGCTACCGCGGCGGCTACATGATCGAGATCGCCCGGGAGCTCCGGGCGGATGTCGGGGACCGGTACGCCGACGCCCCGGAGGAAGAGGTTCTCCCCCTGTTCCGGAAGGAGGCGGGAGACCGGATCCTGCGCGGCATCCGGGACGACCTGCACGCGTTCCGGGTAACGTACGACCGGTGGTTTCCGGAGCGGGATCTGCACGACCGGGGCGAGGTCGCGGCCGCCATCGGGGAGCTTTCGGACCGGGGGTGCCTGTACGAATCCGACGGGGCCACCTTCATCCGCAGCGCGGAGATGGGGGACGAAAAGGACCGGGTGCTCGTCCGCGCGGATGGCCGGACGACCTACTTTGCGGCCGACGTGGCGTACCACCGGCACAAGATCCGGGAGGGACACTCCCGGATGATCGACGTTTGGGGAGCCGACCACCACGGATACGTGGCAAGGCTGCGCGCTGCGCTCCGGGGGCTGGGGGAGGACGATTCCCGGCTCGAGGTGCTGCTGGTCCAGTTCGTCACCCTCCTCCGGGAGGGGAAGGCGGTCCAGATGTCCACCCGGTCGGGGGAATTCACGACGCTCCGCGAGGTGCTGGACGAGGTGGGGACGGACGCCGCGCGGTTCTTCTACCTGTTGCGGAGCCACCACACGCACCTCGATTTCGACCTCACGCTGGCGAAGACCCAGTCCCGGAACAACCCGGTCTACTACATCCAGTACGTCCACGCGCGGATCTGCAGCATCTTCCGGGAAGCGGAAGGGAGAGGCGAGGCGCCGGTCGGCCACCCGCCGCTCTCCATCCTCACCCTCCCCGAGGAGGTGCGCCTGATGAAGGCGGTGGCGCGGTTCCCGGACGTCGTGTCGGAGGCCGCGAAGACCCGCGAGCCCCACCGTATCCCGTTCTATCTTCTCCAGGTGGCGGACCTCTTCCATGCCTTCTACCACCAGCACCGGTTCCTCGGGGAGACTCCGGAGCGCACGCACGCGCGGCTATCGCTCGCAGGCGCCGTCCGGACGGTCGTGGCCACCGGCCTCTCCCTGATCGGCGTGACCGCGCCGGAGCGGATGTGAGAATCCTGCGCCACAAGGGCGGATACCGCCGCAGCGACCCGGATCGCCGTTCGTTCGCCTTTCTCGCGGTCGGCGCCCTGGTCATCGTCGCCGCGGCATTCCTCCTCGGGCTCCAGGCCGGGCGCGTCGTCGAGAAGAACGCGGCCCGGGAGCGGGCCGGAAAGGGTCCGGCGGACAACGTCGCGGCGGGAGTCCGCGCATCGGACGTCCGGAAGGAGATGTCGGTTTTTTCGGAGGAGGCGGTGCGGATCCCCGCCGTCCCCCCACCCGCGGTCGTCCTCCCCACGGCGGGGGAGGAGCTCCGGAAATCCGAGGCCGCCGCCACGTTCCCGGATTCGCTTTCGCGAAGAGATCCTTCCCCGCAACCCCTGGTCAAGCCGAAGGGGAAGGAGAAACCGTCTCCGGCGCCGGAAGGGAAATTCCTGCTCCAGGCCGGAGCGATGAAGAACCGGGAGACGGCGGAAGCGGTCCGGAACCGCATCCAGCGGGCAGGGTACAGGTCGATACTGGTGCACGCGACCACGCGGAAGCGGGGGGAGGTGTTCCGGGTCCGGGTCGGCCCGTTCGGGTCCCGGGAGGAGGCGGGAAAGGCGATGAAGAAGATCCGCTCCGAAATGAAGATCGACGTCATTCTTCTGACGGGCGAGGTGAAACCGTGATACGGCCCGACGCGGAAAGCTTCCTCCGGCAATCCTCCCCCGGGACGCTGATCCCGGTGTGGAGCGAATTCCACGCGGACCTGGAGACCCCGGTCTCGGCGTACATGAAGGTCGCGTCCCGATTTCCGACGGACCACTTTCTCCTGGAGAGCGTCGAGGGGGGGGAGACGTGGGCGAGATACTCCTTCATCGGATTCGACCCGCACCTGACGTTCCGCGCGACCCCCGACGAGATCGTCGTCCGGAAGGGGAGCGAGACGCGGATCCTTCCGGTCGGAGAGGACCCGCTCGACGCGCTGGCGGAGCTCCTTCGCGGGATCCGCCACTGTCCCGCGCCCGGGCTTCCGCGCCTGTCCGGAGGCGCGGTGGGGTACATCTCCTACGACTACGTCCGTTACCTGGAACGGGTCGGCGGGGTGCGCCCGCTCACCTCCGCGCCCGACGCGATGTTCCTCTTTCCGTCCCGCCTCCTGATATTCGACAACGTCCGCCACACGATCCTGATCGTCGTCCTCGCGGAAATCCGGGGGGGTGAGGCTCCCGCCGCGTCGTACTCCCGCGCGCTCGCCGCGATCGACGACGTGCGGCGGATCCTCCGCGAGCCGCTCGCGTGGTCGGACGTACCGGAGGGGGATGCCGCGGTCGCGCCCTTCGAAACGTCCCGGGACGAATTCATGGCGGCGGTCCGGAAGACGAAGGAGCACATCCGGGAAGGCGACATCATCCAGGCGGTCCTCTCCAACCGCGCAAGGGGAAGGACGAAACGGACGCCCGCGGAGGTGTACCGGGTCCTGCGGGCGCTGAATCCCTCCCCCTACATGTACCTGCTGCGGATGGGGGAGCTGTCCGTGGTCGGCTCCTCGCCGGAGATCCTCGTGCGCCTCGAGGGGGACGACATCCAGCTCCGTCCGATCGCCGGGACCCGTCCCCGGGGCGCGAACCCCGAGGAGGACCGCAGGCTCGAGGTGGAGCTTCTGTCCGACCCGAAGGAGATCGCGGAACACGTGATGCTGGTCGACCTCGGGCGGAACGACGTGGGGCGGGTGGCCGACTGGGGGACGGTGAAGGCGGACGAACTCATGGTCGTCGAGCGGTACTCCCACGTGATGCACATCGTATCCAACGTGGTCGGAAAACTCCGGAAGGACCGGAACGCGTTCGACGTGCTTCGGGCGTCGTTCCCGGCGGGAACGGTGTCCGGGGCCCCGAAGGTTCGGGCGATGCAGATCATCTCCGACTTCGAACCGTTCCGCAGGGGAATCTACGCGGGCGCCGTCGGCTACTTCGACCTCCAGGGGAACATGGACTTCTGCATCGCGATCCGGACCATCGTCATGGAGGGAGACGAGGCCACCATCCAGGCCGGGGCGGGGATCGTCGCCGACTCCGATCCCGCAAAGGAGTGGGACGAGATCCTGAGCAAGGCGAAGATCCTCTTCCGCGCGGCCGGCCTGTCGCCGGAGACGGGAGGCCCCGGGTGATCGCCGTCATCGACAATTACGACTCCTTCACGTACAACCTCGTGCAGTATCTCGGAGGCCTCGGAGCGGAGGTTTCCGTGCACCGGAACGACTCGATCACCGTGGAGGAACTGGCGCGGCGCAATCCTTCCGGCCTCGTGATCTCGCCCGGCCCCGGCGGTCCCGACGGCGCCGGCATCTCGCTGTCCGCCATCCGCTCGTTCCAGGACCGCATTCCGATCCTGGGGGTCTGCCTGGGACACCAGTGCATCGGGCAGGCGTTCGGGGGGCGGATCGTCCACGCGCAGGCGCTGATGCACGGGAAGACGTCCCGGATCCGGCACAACGGCAAGGGGATCTTCTCGATGGTCGAGAATCCCATGATCGCCACCCGGTACCACTCCCTCGCCGTGGACCGGTCCACGCTCCCCGTCGAGCTCGAGGTGTGCGCGGAATCCGAAGACGGCGAAGTGATGGGGATCCGGCATGTGGAGAAGCCGATCTTCGGCGTCCAGTTCCACCCGGAATCGATCCTGACCCAGTCGGGCATGCGGATCCTCGAGAATTTCCTGTCGATGATCGACCCGTCCCAGCCGGTCCTTCGGGAGTTCGGAAACATCCGCGAGGCGATCGCCGCGGTTTCCTCCCGCCGGAACCTGTCGGCGGACGGGATGCGGGACGCGATGCGGATGATCATGGGAGGCGAGGCTTCCCCGTCCCAGATCGCCTCCTTCCTCTCCTGCCTGGCGATGAAGGGCGAGACGATCACCGAGATCGCCGCGGCGGCGGAGGTGATGCGCCAGAAGGCGACCCGGATCGTGCCACCGGCCGGCCGCGACGTGCTCGACACGTGCGGGACGGGAGGGGACCGGTCCGGCACGTTCAACATTTCGACGACGGTCGCATTCGTGGCGGCGGGCGCGGGAGTCCCGGTGGCCAAGCACGGCAACCGGTCGGTCACCAGCCGGTCCGGGAGCGCCGATGTGCTGGAGGCGCTCGGGATGGATCTCGGCTCGGATACCGCCGCCGTCCAGAGGGCGCTCGACGATGCCGGAATCACGTTCATGTTCGCCCCCAAATTCCACGCCGCGATGAAGCACGCGATCGGACCGCGAAGGGAGATCGCGATCCGAACGATCTTCAACATCCTGGGCCCTTTGAGCAACCCGGCCGGCGTGCGATGCCAGGTCGTCGGCGTGTTCAGCGAGGAGCTCGGGGAAACGTACGCCAGGGTGCTCGCCGAATCGGGGCACCGCAGGGCGTTCGTGGTCCACGGAACGGACGGCCTCGACGAGGTTTCCCTGTCCGCGGCGACGATCGTGTGGGATGTCCGGGACGGAAAGGTGAAGCGGTTCCTCTTCGAGCCGCGCTCCGCGGGATTCGATTACGTCCCGCTGACGGCGCTAAAGGGGGGGGACGCCTCCGCCAACGCGAAGATCCTGGCCGACATCCTCGCCGGTGCGGCGGGCCCCGGGCGGCAGGCGGTTCTCCTGAACAGCGCGTTCGCCCTGGTCGCGGGGGGAATCGCGGAGGACGTCCGCGAAGGGGTCCGGCTGGCGGCGGAATCGATCGATTCGGGGGCGGCGCGCGAACGGCTTTCGGCATTCCTTTCGATCCTCGGGCGCAAGGGCGCCGCGCCGCCCGGATGAGAAGCCACCTGGATCGCATCTTGGAAGGGGTCCGGGAGGAGCTGGCGATCCGGAAGGAGAGGGTTTCGCTTGGAGCGCTGAAGGCGCGTTCGGACGCCCGCGCGGTTCGGGCGGATCCGTTGGCGGACCTTCCCGCCGGACCGGGGATCATCGCGGAGATCAAGCGGGCCTCGCCGTCCCTCGGATGGATCCGGAAGGATCTGGACGCGGTGGAGACGGCGCGCGCGTACATCGCCGGCGGCGCCTGGGCGGTGTCCATCCTCACGGAACCGCGCTTCTTCGGCGGGTCGCTCGTCGACCTCGCGCGGGTCCGCGCGGAGTTTCCCGCGGCGCGGCTCCTGCGAAAGGATTTCGTCCTGGACGAATACATGGTGGCGGAATCCGCCGCCTTCGGCGCCGACCTGGTCCTGCTGATGGTCAGCGTGCTCGGGGATTCCACGCCGGGGATGGTCGCCCTCGCGAGGGAGCATCGACTCGAGCCGCTGGTCGAGGTGCGCGACGAAGCCGAGCTGGCGGTCGCGGCGCGGTCCGGGGCGCGCATGATCGGGATCAACAACCGGGACCTGTCGACCCTTTCGGTCGACCTGTCCGTGTCCGGGCGCCTCCTCCCTTTCGTCCCGCCGGGCGCGGTCGCGGTGGTGGAAAGCGGGATATCCGGGGCAGACCAGGTCCGAAGGCTGCACGCGCTGGGCGGACGGCTGTTCCTCGTCGGGGAGTCGCTGGCCCGCAGCCCGAACCCCGCTGACACGATACGCGGGTATGTGGGAAAATAGTGCGGGCACATTCCGAATGGGAGCCGATGCGATGCAGGTGAAGATCCTCTTGAAGGATTCGGAAATCCCGAAGACCTGGTACAACGTCGCGGCCGACATGCCCAACCCCCCGGCGGTCGTCCTGCACCCCGGGACCGGAAAACCGGTCGGCCCGGACGACCTCTCCCCGCTCTTCCCGATGCCGCTCATCGAGCAGGAAGTCTCGTCCCAGCGAGAGATCCCCATCCCCGACGAGGTTCGGAAGATCTACGCGCTGTGGCGTCCGACACCGATGTTCCGCGCAAGCCGGCTCGAGGAGGCGATCGGCACGAAGTCGAGGATCTACTACAAGTACGAGGGCGGAAGCCCCGCCGGAAGCCACAAGCCGAACACCTCCATTCCGCAGGCGTATTACAACCGGATGGCGGGGCGGAAGCGGATCGCCACGGAGACCGGCGCGGGCCAGTGGGGATCGGCCATGGCGCTCGGGGGAAGCTTCTTCGGCCTAGAGGTCAAGGTGTACATGGTGAAGGTCAGCTACAACCAGAAGCCGTACCGCCGGATGTACATGGAGACGTACGGCGCGAAGGTGGTCGCCTCGCCGAGCGCCGACACCGCGTCGGGAAGGGCGATCCTCTCCGGGGCTCCCGACTCGCCGGGATCGCTCGGGATCGCGATCAGCGAGGCGGTGGAGGACGCGGCGACCCGCCCGGACACCAGCTACGCGCTCGGGTCGGTGCTGAACCACGTCTGCCTCCACCAGACCGTCATCGGGCTCGAGGCCCGGGAACAGATGAAGGCGGCGGGAGAGTACCCCGACGTCGTCATCGCGTGCTGCGGCGGCGGGAGCAACCTCGCGGGCATCGGATTCCCCTTTCTGCGGGACAAGTTCTCCGGGAAGCGGAACCCGCGGATCGTCGCGGTGGAGCCGTCGTCGTGCCCCACGCTCACGAAAGGGGTCTACGCGTACGACTTCGGGGACACGGCGAAGCTCACGCCGCTCATGAAGATGTACACGCTGGGGCACGACTTCGTTCCGGCCGGGATCCACGCGGGCGGGCTTCGATACCACGGCGACTCCGCGCTCGTCAGCCAGCTGTACCACGAGAAGTTCCTGGAAGCGCAGGCGTACGGGCAGATCGCCGTCTTCCGGAGCGCCCTGGTGTTCGCGCGGACGGAGGGGATCCTTCCGGCGCCCGAATCGTCCCACGCCATCCATTCGGCGATCGTCGAGGCCCGGCGGGCCGACGAGGAAGGGAAGCGGAAGACCATCCTGTTCAACCTGAGCGGCCACGGGTTCTTCGACCTGTCCGCCTATGACGATTTCCTCAATGGGAGGCTCGCCGATCACGAGCACCCCGAAGAGAAGATCGCGGAGGCGCTGACGCGGCTGCCGAAGGCATAGGAATGTTCCGGATAAAGATCTGCGGCGTGACGAACCCGGCCGACGCCGCGCACGCCGCGGCGTGCGGGGCCGACGCGATCGGGATAAACTTCTACCGCGGATCGCGCAGGTTCGTGCCGGAAGATTCCGCCCGCGAAATCGTCCGGGCGGTGACGGAGCGAGCCCTGGTCGTGGGAGTGTTCGTGAACGAACCGCCCGGATCGATCGCCGGGATCTGCGGACGGCTCGGAATCGCGGCGGTGCAGCTCCACGGGGACGAACCGGCGGAAGAGGCGTCCCGCCTCCCGTTCTGGCGATTGAAGGCGGTCCACGCAACCCGGCCGGTGGATCTCGAGGCCCTCGCGGCGTATCCGTGCGAGGCGTTTCTGCTGGACGCCGGGGGACCGGGAGGGTACGGCGGAACGGGGGTGCGACTCGCCTGGGAGGGGCTATCGGATCGATTCCCGGGCGCGCTCGCGCGCAACGCGTCTCCGGGAATCGGCAAGCCGTGGGTGCTCGCGGGGGGGTTGACCCCCGAAAACGTCGAGCGGGCCGTGACCCTGGCGAAACCGTTCGCCGTCGACACGGCGTCCGGGGTGGAATCGTCCCCCGGGATCAAGGACCCGGGGAAGGTCGCGGCCTTCATCGAACGGGCGAAAAAGGGGTTCCAGCTTGCGGGAACGTAGGAAGAAAGGATTGCCGGACAAGGCGGGCCACTTCGGCTCCTTCGGGGGGAGGTACGTCGCGGAAACGCTGATGTCGGCGCTCCTCGAGCTGGAAGTCGCATACCGGTCCGCCATCTCCGACCGCCTCTTTCGAAGGGAGCTCGCCTGCCTTCTTCGGGATTACGCGGGACGGCCGACCCCGCTCTACTTCGCCGCCCGCCTGACGGAACGGGTCGGCGGGGCCAGGATCCACATCAAGCGCGAGGACCTGGCGCACACCGGGTCCCACAAGATCAACAACACCCTGGGTCAGGGGCTGCTCGCCCGGAGGATGGGGAAACGCCGGGTGATCGCGGAGACCGGCGCGGGGCAGCACGGCGTCGCGACGGCGACGGTGTGCGCGAAGATGGGGATGGCCTGCGAGGTGTACATGGGGGAGGAGGATGTCCGGCGCCAGGCGCTGAACGTCTTCCGCATGCGGCTCCTCGGCGCGAAGGTGATCCCGGTCGTCTCCGGCAGCCGAACCCTGAAGGACGCGATGAACGAGGCGCTTCGGGACTGGGTCACGAACGTGCGGACCACCTACTACCTGATCGGCTCCACCGCCGGGCCGCACCCGTATCCCCGAATGGTCCGGGACTTCCAGTCGGTGATCGGACGCGAGGCGATCCGCCAGTTCCGGAAGGCGGAAGGGAAGTTGCCGGGCGCGGTGGTCGCGTGCGTCGGAGGGGGGAGCAACGCCATGGGCGTCTTCACCCCGTTCATCCCGCACCCGAAGGTACGCCTCTACGGGGTGGAGGCGGCGGGGCTCGGGCTTTCGTCCGGGAAGCACGGGGCGACGCTTGCGCGCGGCGCGGTGGGAGTCCTCCACGGAAGCAAGTCGTACGTCCTGCAGGACCGGGACGGCCAGATCGTGGACGCGCACTCGATCTCGGCGGGTCTGGATTATCCGGGAGTCGGCCCGGAGCACGCATGGCTCAAGGATTCCGGGAGGGCGCGCTACGTCTCGGTCACCGACTCGCAGGCCCTCGAAGGGTTCGACATGCTCTCGCGTCTCGAGGGGATCCAGCCCGCCCTGGAATCGTCCCATGCGGTCGCCTACGCGGTGTCCCTCGCGCGCAGGATGCCGCGCTCCTCCTCCGTCCTGGTGAACCTCTCCGGGAGAGGGGACAAGGACATGGGGATCCTGATGGAGCGGGAGCGGAAGGGGGATCGGGGATGACGTCGATCGACGCCGCGTTCCGGAGGCTCCGCGACGCCGGCGAAAAGGGGCTGGTCGCCTACCTGACGGCGGGGGATCCGTCCCCCCGGGCGTCCCTCTCCTACCTCCGGTCCGCCGCCGACGCGGGAGCCGACATCCTCGAGGTCGGCGTACCGTTCTCCGATCCCACCGCGGACGGACCGACGATCGAGGCCGCTTCCCGGAGGGCGCTCGCGGGGGGCATGAACGTCGCCGGCGCCATCGACCTGGTGGCTTCCTTCCGGCGAACCCACGGCACGCCGGTCGTTCTGTTCGGCTACTACAACCCGTTCCACCGGTACGGTATTCCGAAACTGTGCGCCGATTCGCGCGAAGCCGGAGCCGACGGGTTCCTGATCGTCGACCTGCCCCACGAGGAGGCGGGCGAAGCGGCGCCTGCGATCCGCGGAGCCGGCATGTCCCTGATCCCCCTTGCGGCGCCCACCAGCGGAATGGACCGGATCCGCGCATTCGACCGGGCGGGGTCGGGCTTCCTGTACCTCATCTCCGTGACGGGCGTGACGGGGATCCGGGAATCCCTGCCGGCCGGGATGGTGTCGTGGACGCGGGAGGTGAAGCGGGCGGTTACGCTTCCGGTCGCCGTGGGGTTCGGCATCTCCTCCCCCGCGATGGCGCGGTCCGCGACGCGGTACGCGGACGCGGCGGTGGTCGGCAGCGCGTGCGTGAAGATCGTCGAAAAGCACGGCCGCGGGCGCCTGGGCCCCGCGGAGCTTTCCCGGTTCGTCCGATCCCTCAAAAAATCCCTGAGGTGACCCTGTCCATGGCCATCCGACTGTTCCGGAAGAAGGACGAGAGCGACAAGAAGATCAAGATCCCCGAGGGAATGTGGATCAAGTGCGATGCCTGCCTCGAGATCATCTACAAGCCCGAGGTGGAGCGGAACCTGAACGTCTGCCCGAAGTGCGTCTACCATTTCCGGATCCCGGCGATGGAGCGGATCGCCGCGGTGACCGACGAGGGGACCTTCGCGGAGTTCGCCGAGGATCTGGAGTCGGTGGATCCCCTGAACTTCACCGACACCAAGAAATACGTCGACCGCATCAAGGAGGCGCGGAAGAAGACGGGGCGCCGGGAGGCGGTCATCACGGGCAGGGCGAGGATCAACGGGATCGAGGTGGTCCTCGCGGTCCTCGATTTCGAGTTCCAGGGCGGGTCGATGGGAAGCGTGGTCGGCGAGAAGGTCGCCATGGCGGCCGAGGCGGCGCTGGAATCGGGGATTCCGCTGATCGTCTTCAGCGCCTCCGGAGGCGCCCGGATGCAGGAGGGGACGCTTTCCCTCATGCAGATGGCCAAGACCAGCGCGGCGCTGGCACGCCTCTCCGACGCGCGGCTTCCCTTCATCAGCGTTCTCACCGACCCCACGACCGGCGGAGTGGCGGCGAGTTTCGCGATGCTGGGAGACGTCATCATCTCGGAGCCGGGCGCCCTCGTCGGCTTCGCGGGGCCCCGGGTCATCGAGCAGACGATCAAGCAGAAGCTCCCGGACGGGTTCCAGCGGGCGGAGTTCCTCCTCGAGCACGGGATGGTGGACATGATCGTGGAGCGGAGCCGGATGAAGTCCACCCTGACGCAGCTCCTGCGGTACATGTCGGGATCCGGGGATCGATGACGCGGGAGGCGGGGCCCGCCGGTCCGGAGATCGTACGTCCGGGTCTGTCCCGGATCCTCCTTGCGTTCGAACGGTCCGGCCACCCGGAGGGGTGTTTCCGCACCCTGCACATCGCCGGGACCAACGGAAAAGGCTCCACCGCCTGCATCGTGGAGGCGGTCGTCCGGCGTCTCGCAGGCCCCCCCGTCGGTTTGTACACGTCTCCCCATCTCGTCTCGCCGGAGGAGAGGATCCGGGTCGACGGGAAAAAGATCCCCGCGCCCGCGCTGCGGGCGGGATTCCGGGCCGCGGAGGAAACCGCCGGTCCGTTCGGCCCCTTGACCTATTTCGAGAAGATGACGTGGACGGCCGCGGACTGGTTCCGGCGGAGGAAGGTCCGCCTGGCCGTGATGGAAACGGGGCTCGGAGGCCGCTGGGACGCGACCACCGCGTGCCGTCCGGCCGTCACCATGATCACGAACGTCGGGTACGACCACCGCGACTGGCTGGGAGACACGATTCCCCGGATCGCGGCGGAGAAGGCGGGCATCCTGAAGGAGGGCGTTCCCCTGGTCACGGGTCGGCTTCGCCCCGCCGCGCGCACGGTGGTCCGCGCGCTCGCTCGCTCGCTCGGATGCCCCTCCTGGGAGCTGGGCAGGGATTTCGACTGGCGGGAGGCCGGGGACGGCACGATTACGATCGCTCTGCCCGGAATTCGCCTGGATGGGCTGCGGTTGGCGCTGATCGGGCGGTTCCAGAAGGACAACGCCTCGGTTGCGCTCGCGGGAAGCTGGCGATGGGCGGTCGCCGAGGGGATCGGCGCCGGGACGTTCGCCCGCGCGGCGAGGGAGGCGGTGCGCTCCGCACGGTGGCCCGGAAGGCTCTGCCCGATCCCGTATCGACGCGATGCCGCCGGATGGGTCGACGGCGGGCACAACCGGGACGCCGCCCGCGCCCTGGCGCGGGAAATATCCGATTCGCCCCCATGGGGGACCGGAAGGAACGTCGTCGCGCTGTGGAGCATGCTGGCGGACAAGGACGCCGCCGGCTACCTTCGTGAGATCGCCCCTCACCTGTCCGGCGTGGTGACGTACCGCCTGCTGCACGATCGGGCCGCGGACACGGAAACCCTTCGTCGCGCATCCCGCCTTGCGGGGGCGGAATGCGTCGTGGCGGACGATTTCCCGGGCGGGTGGAGGAAGGCGCGCCGCTGGGCGGGAAAGGGGGGTGTCGTCCTGGTCTGCGGATCCCTGGCGGCCGTCGGCGACGCCTACCGACACCTCGAAGGAGAGGTGCCGTGAAATCCGGCATCCGTGCCGCCGCGGCGATCCTGCTCGCGCTGGTCGGGGCGACCGCCTTCGCGGAGGTGCGCCTGCCGGGGACACTCCCGCTTCTCCCGGGCAAGGACGGTTTCCGGCTGGATTCCCCGGTTCGGCTGTCGGCCGAGACCTTGTCGTACGACGAGAAGACCGGGGTGGCGCTCGCGGAGGGGAAAGTCGAACTGGGCCTCGGCAACCGCACGATGCGTGCGGACCGAATCCGGTACGACTCCGTCACCGGCGAGGCGGACCTCTCCGGAAAGGTGCACTACAGGGACGCGGACGAGGAGTTCGCGTTCGACCGGATCACGATCAACCTCGATACGGAGACCGGCATCCTGTACAACGGGACGATCCGGATCACCGCGAACAGCTACCTGATATCGAGCGAAAAGCTGGAGAAAACGGGGAAGCAGTCGTTCCTGATCGAGAAGGGGGTGCTGACCACGTGCCCCTGCGACCCCGAGCCCGACTGGAAATTCGAGGTGAGAAAGGCCCGCGTCGTGCTCGACGAATACGCCCGGGCGAAGGACATCACCTTCCGCATCCGCGGGGTGCCGGTGCTCTGGCTCCCGTACGGCGCCTTCCCCGTCAAGCTCACCCGGCAGAGCGGTCTCCTCATGCCGGGGTTCTCGAGCGGGAAATCGACCGGGTACACGATATCCCTCCCCCTGTACTGGGCGATCAACCGCTGGAGCGACGCCACCGTCACCCTCGACGCCATGAGCAAGCGCGGATACCGGCCGGAAATCGAGTACCGCTTCTCCCTGAACCGCGAATCGGAAGGCGCGATCCGGGGAACGGCCTTCCGCGACAAGGCGACGGACGATGCCCGTTGGCGGCTGTACGGGGAAAACGTCTACCGTTCGGGAGCGTGGACCGCGAACGGGAAGCTGGAGATTCCCTCCGACGACACGTACTACCTGGACCTGGTGGATACGGAACTCCTGCGGTCCGCGCGGACCGTGCGCTCCACCGGCTTCGTCGGTCGATCCGGAGAACATTCGGCCCAGGAGGCGCACGTCACCTGGAACCGGGACCTCCAGAGTCTCCCGGTCGACAACACGGTGCAGCGTTTTCCGGAATACACGATGACGGTCCTCCCGCGCTCCACCCCGGTGGCGGGGGTCGAGGTCTCGGGGGAATTCGCAGGGACCCGGTTCACCCGCGACGACGCGCCGGACGAGTTTCGCGGAAGGGGGGCCGCCGCCGTTTCCCGGACGTTCGGCCTGCATCCCTCGATCCACCTCGCCCCGTTCCTCTTCATCGATGCGCTCGGGGATCGGCGGGACGAATCCCGCGGGAATTCCCGGGATTCCGGAAGGGTCGTGCCCGGCGCGGGGGCGAATTTCACGGTGGACGCGGGAAGGGATTTCCGCGGAACCGACGGGAAGGGGAACGTCCACGCGATCCGCACCTCCCTGGGGTACCGCTACGTCCCGAAGGTCCGGCAGGACGATATCCCGCTCACCGACCAGTGGTCGCGGCTGGCTCCACAGAGCCAGTTCGCGCTGACGGTCTCCCAGCGGGTCCTCGCCTTCGACAACGGAACCTCCCCGGGAGAGCTCGCTTCGCTCACGCTGGAATGGGCGTACGACCCTTCGGGAAAGGATCCGGCGACGACGCCGTACGTCGACCCGCTGTCCCCGTTCGTCCGGACGTTCCGGGACCAGATCGATACGGTAGCCGTCCGTCCGGCCAGGGGGAAGACCGCGTATTCCGACGTGTATGCCAACCTGCGGATATCCCCCAAAGGTCCCTGGAAGATCCACGGCGAGACGCTGTTCGACCCGGTGTATTCGAGGATCATCCTCGGAGCCGTGAGCGGGGAGTGGCGCAGGGACGACGACAACCGGGTCCTCGCGGAATACCGGATATCCCGCGACCTTGCCGAGGACGTTCACGGGCTCGCGTCGTGGCGCCCGATCCGGTCGCTGCGGCTACAGGGGCAGACGAACTACTCGATCCGGAACCGGGCCCTGATCGACGGTTCCGCGGCCGTGACGCTGTTTCCCAAAAGCGACTGCTGGACCGTGGGGATCATCGCCGAGAGGAAGTCCAACCCCTCGGACACCACCTTGAAACTCACGTTCGGCCTGAAGGGGATCGGCTCCGTAGGAAAATAACCGGGAACGGGAGGGTTCATCCAATGCGAGTGCTGGTCACGGGGGGAGCCGGGTTCATCGGATCGCATGTCTCGCAGGCGTACGTGGACGCCGGGCACGAAGTCCTGGTGGTCGATAACCTTTCCTCCGGGAAGAAGGAGAACGTGCCCGAAGGGGCCCGCTTCGTCTTCGCAGACGTCGGTTCGGACACCGCCCTCGAGGCGGTCCGCACCTTCCGGCCCGAGGTGGTGAACCACCACGCGGCGCAGATCAGCGTCCGGAAATCGGTGGAGAATCCCGTGTTCGACGCCCGGGAGAACATCCTCGGCACGCTGAACCTCCTGGAGGCGTCCCGGAAGAACGGGGTCCGGAAAGTGATCTTCTCCTCGTCGGGCGGGGCGGGGTATGGGGAGCAGGAGTATTTTCCCGCGGACGAGAAGCACCCCCTGCGGCCGGTATCCCCGTACGGGGCGGCGAAGGTGGCCGTCGAGCTGTACCTCCACTTCTACCGGGTCCAGTACGGCCTCGAGTACACCGCGCTTCGGTATTCGAACGTGTACGGCCCGCGGCAGGATCCGCACGGGGAGGCCGGGGTGGTGGCGATCTTCTGCACCCGGCTGCTCCGGAAACAGACGGCGGTCATCAACGGGGACGGGGAGCAGACCCGGGACTACGTCTACGTCGGCGACGTGGTCCGGGCGAACGTGGAGGCGCTTTCCCGCGGGGAGGGGTTGGGGATCAACATCGGGACCGGGTTCGAGACCGACGTGAACACGCTCTTCCGCAGGCTTCGCGACCTCTCCGGGAGCCGCCAGGAGGAGATCCACGGGCCCGCCATGGCGGGGGAGCAGCGGCGGTCGGTCATCGAAAACCGGATGGCCTTCGACGAACTCGGATGGTATCCTAACGTTTCACTGGACGACGGGCTCGCCCTCACGCTGGCGTACTTCCGCGAAAAAGTGAAAACTTCCGGCAGCTGGTAGGCATGCGCATCGAGAACATCCGCAATTTTTCCATCATCGCCCACATCGACCACGGCAAGTCGACGCTGGCCGATCGGCTGATGGAGATCACCGGAACCCTCTCCGGAAGGGAGAAGGTCGAGCAGTTCCTGGACAAGATGGACCTCGAGAGGGAACGGGGGATCACGATCAAGGCGCAGACCGTCCGGATGCGGCACGTAGCTTCGGACGGCAAGGAGTACATGCTCAACCTGATCGACACGCCGGGGCACGTCGACTTCTCCTACGAAGTGTCCCGGAGCCTGTGCGCCTGCGAGGGGGCGATCCTGGTCGTGGACGCGTCGCAGGGGGTCGAGGCGCAGACCCTGGCCAACGTGTACATGGCGCTCGAGCAGAACCTCGAGATCCTCCCGGTGCTGAACAAGATCGACCTGCCGAACGCCGAACCCGAACGGGTCCGCCGGGAGATCGAGGAAGTGATCGGTCTCGACGCCTCGGGGATGCTGGCGGTCAGCGCGAAGAAGGGTACCGGCGTGCCGGAACTCCTCGAGAGCCTCGTCCGGCGGTTCCCGCCGCCGCAGGGGGACCCCGGCGCGCCCGCCAAGGCGCTGATGATCGACTCCTGGTTCGACAACTACGTCGGCGTGGTGGTCCTCGCGCGCGTCTTCGACGGGTCGATCCGTCCCGGGCAGCGGATCGCGTTCATGTCGACCGGGAACTCCTTCGAGGTGCAGAAGGTCGGCGTCTTCTCCCCGCACCCGATGGAGGTGGATTCGCTCGGGACGGGGCCGCGATCGAGAAGCTGCGCCTGAACGACTCCTCGTTCACCGCGGAGCCGGAGAGCTCGGTCGCGCTCGGGTTCGGCTTCCGGTGCGGCTTTCTCGGCCTGCTGCACATGGAGATCGTCCAGGAGCGCCTCGAGCGCGAGTACGGGGTCGAGCTGATCACCACCGCTCCCACCGTCGGATACCGCGCCGTGAAGATGGACGGTTCCGTCGTCGAGGTGGACAGCCCGGCGCGTCTCCCGGAACCGCTGGAGCTGGAACACATAGAGGAGCCGATGATCCTGGCGACCATCCACCTGCCGGCGGAGTACCTGGGCGGGGTCCTGAAGCTCTGCGAGGAGCGCCGGGGCGTGCAGAAGCAGATGAAGTTCGCCTCGACCTCCCGCGTGATCCTCGAGTACGAGCTCCCGTTGAACGAGATCGTCCTCGACTTCTACGATAGACTGAAGACCGCCTCGCGAGGCTACGCCTCGATGGATTACGAGTTCCTCCGGTTCCAGCGGTCCGAACTGGTGAAGCTCGACATCCTCCTGAACGGCGACAAGGTGGACGCCCTCTCCCTGATCACCCACCGGGAGAACGCCTACCCGAAGGGGAGGGAGGTGACGGAGCGCCTCCGCAAGCTGATCCCGCGGCAGATGTTCGAGGTGGTCATCCAGGCCGCCATCGGCTCCAAGGTGATCGCGCGGGAATCGGTCAAGGCGATCCGCAAGAACGTCCTCGCGAAATGCTACGGGGGGGACATCACCCGGAAACGGAAGCTGCTCGAGAAGCAGAAGGAAGGAAAGAAGCGGATGAAGCAGGTGGGCGCCGTCGAGATCCCGCAGGAGGCGTTCCTTTCCATACTGAAGGTGAAGGAGTAGGAGGCATCCATGAGGAAGGGGAAGGTCCGGGAGTACCTGGAGGCGTTCGCGATCGCCCTCGTGATCGCGCTCGTGGTCCGCACGCTGCTTCTTCAGGCGTTCAAGATCCCCTCCAGTTCGATGGAGAACACGCTGCTCGTAGGGGACCACATCTTCGTGAACAAGTTCATCTACGGGTACCACATCCCCTGGACGAAGGGGCGGATCCTCCAATTCGCCACGCCGAAGCGGGGGGACATCATCGTGTTCGTCTTCCCCGAGGATCCGAGCAAGGACTTCATCAAGCGGGTGGTGGGGACTCCCGGAGACGTCGTGGAGGTCCGCCGGAAGACGGTCCTGGTCAACGGCGCGCCGGTCGCCGAGCCGTACACGCGGTTCGCCGACGGGATGGAGGTCGAGGGGTTCGTCCGCACGCGGGACAACATGCCACCGGTGAAGGTGCCCGCGGGGAAGCTTTTCGTGATGGGGGACAACCGGGACCGGTCGTACGACTCGCGCTTCTGGGGATTCGTGGACATGGACGCGGTGATCGGGAAGGCGCTCTTCATCTATTT
>JACRNP010000035.1 GCA_016234845.1 Deltaproteobacteria bacterium
AGTCGAGCGGGGTCGTCCTCTTTCCCGGAGGATTCGGGACGATGGACGAGGCGTTCGAGGTGCTGACCCTGCTGCAGACGGGCAAGACCCACCCGTTCCCCGTCGTGCTGGTGGACGTCCCCGGCGGGAATTACTGGGCCACGTGGCGCGGGTTCCTGGAGGAGGACCTGTGGAAGGCGGAGATGATCTCCGCAGAGGATTTTTCCCTGTTCCGGATCACCTCGAGCGTGGAGGAAGCCGTTCAGGAGATCCTTGGGTTCTACCGGGTGTTCCACAGCGCGCGGTATGTGGGCCCGGAACTGGTGATCCGCCTGCGGGAGCCGCTCCCCCCCGGCGCGCCCGCGATCCTGGAGGACGAATTCCCGGATCTTCTGGAGGAGGGGGGTTTCACCCTTGGAGCCGCCCTCCCCGAGGAAGCCGACGAACCGGAGATCGCCGGACTGCCACGGATCCGCTTCCGATTCAATGGAAGGAACCATGGATTGCTGCGCCGGCTGATCGACCGGATCAACGGGTACGCGTCGACAGAGCCGAAGGCATCCGGGTAGAAGAGGTTCCGGAAGGGGGTGGGATGGCCGGGGGAGAGATCGACCTGCATGGGCTGACGGTGGCGGAAGCGCTGTCCCGGCTGGCATCGCACTACAATGCCCGGATTCGGGCGGGAGACACCGGCCCGATCCGGGTGGTGCACGGGTACGGTTCGTCCGGGCGCGGCGGCGAACTGCGGGCGGCGGTCCGGGAGTTCCTCGCCCGGAACGGATCTCGGCTCGAGTTCACTCCCGGGGAGCAATATTTCAACAATCCCGGCGTGACGGTCGTGTACCCCAAACACCCTCTGCCCGCTCCCGCGGCGCCCCGGTACCCGGTCCGCGGCAGATAGGCGGTCCCCGTCAGGACCGGGCGCCTCTCCCTACCGGGCACGCCGCCTGACAAGCGAAGCAGTAGTAGTAGTTCCCCGTCATGAAGTTCTGCCACAGGTCGAGCGACATCTTGCCCGCCAGGAGCTCCTTCCGCCCCTCCGGGGACGATTCGACGAGGTCTTGAAGGAAGCCGCTCCACGCGCGGTATCCGCCGGAGAAGATCCGGTCGCCGCACTTCCGCTTGTCGATCCTCCCGCCGCCGGAGAGCGCCTTCGCGGGGCACTCCTCCACGCACCGGTCGCACGCCGTGCACGGCGTCTTCGGAAGCGGCTCTCCCGGCGGGATCTCCGCGTCGGTGACCACCCCGCCCAGCCGGACCGCCGGGCCGAACGCCTGCGTGACCAGCAGCCCGCTCTCCCCGTACCCGCCGATCCCGGCCGCGACGGCGGCTCCGCGCCAGTCGACCGCTCCCCGCATCCCGCGCTTGGGCGGGGCCATGTCGATCGGGATGAACGCGGGGACGGCGACCGCCGCGTGCCCCATGCTCTCCAGCCGGAGGGCGACGGCGTGGGACGCCCGGGCGGCCTGCCCGTAGGCGTGGATGGTGTCGTACTGCGCCACCTGGACGTTCGTGGACGAGATGGCGCTGCGGGAGTGCGGCGCCGCCAGGACGACCACGGTGCGCGCGCCCGGCAGAATCGCCGCGATCTCCTCGCGCATGACCGGAAGGTTCTCCACGGACGCCGCCCCGCACAACGGGGCGCCGTTTGATTCCGCGATCCGCGCGATTTCCGAAATGGGGAGCATCGCCGTCTCCTTCCGAAGAAGTAGTACAATCCGATTCTAGCAGGGATTTCCCGGATCCCGCTTTTGGCGGGCGCCGCTCCGGAGGAACCGTGAAGCCGCAGAACCCGGACTACCGCGAACTGGCGAAGGCTCTCTTCGACAAGGCGCCGTTCATCGCGGAGCTGGGGCTCCAGTTGTCGGACCTGGGGCCCGGCTGGTGCGAGACGGTCCTGCCGGTCGCTCCGAAGCATCTCCAGCAGGACGGCTACGTCCACGCGGGGGTGCAGGCGACCGTGGCCGACCATTCGGCGGGCGGCGCGGCGGGGACGCTGGTGAAAGCGGACGAACTGGTCCTGACCGCCGAGTTCAAGATCAACCTCCTGCGCCCCGCGATCGCCGATCGTCTCCGGTGCCGTTCCACGGTGCTGAAAGCCGGGAGGACGCTGATCGTTGCCGAATCGGAGGTCTTCGCGGTCCGCGACGGGAAAGAGAAGCTGACCGCCAAGGCGATCGTCACCCGGAACGGGCAGAGCCAGGCGGTGAGACTCCCGAAGGAGTTCCGTTTCCGGGAGGACCGCGTCTTCGTCAAGAAATCGGGGAATGTGGTTCTCCTGATCCCCGTGCGCGGTTCGTGGGACTCCCTCGTGGCGAGCCTGTCGAAGTTTTCCGACGATTTCCTTGCCGATCGGGAGCAACCGCAGGCGCAACGGCGCGGGAGGCTGTCGCGGTGAAATTCCTGCTCGACACGAACGTCTGCATCGACATGATCCGCGGGAGACCGGGACGGATCCTGTCCCGCCTCCGCCGGTGCCGCCCGGGGGATGTCGGCATTTCCTCCATCACGCTGGCGGAACTTTGGCACGGCGTCGCGAAAAGCCGGAACCCGGAAGGGAATGCGGCCGCCCTCGAGGGGTTTCTCCTCCCTCTTGAAGTGCTTGATTTCGGGGAGGAGGCCGCCCTGGCGTACGGATCCGTTCGCGCTTCCCTCGAGAAGACCGGGACCCCGATCGGCTCGATGGATACGCTGATCGCTGCGCATGCCGCCAGTCTCGGCGCCACGGTCGTCACGAGCAACACGCGGGAATTCCGGCGGGTCCGGTCTCTGGACGTCGTCGACTGGACACGCTGAGGGAGAGGGGGAGGCGATGCCGTTGAAAGGGAAGCCGGTCTCCGCGTCGCGGATCGTCCTGGCGCAGGAGATGACGCCGCTGGACGCGAACCCGATCGGCAACGTGCACGGCGGGAACATCATGAAGCTGGCCGACTCGGCCGCCGGAGTGGTCTCGATCCGGCACTCCGGCCGCAACTGCGTGACCGCCACAGTCGACCGGTTCGAATTCTTCGCGCCCGTCTACGTGGGGAACCTCGTGACCCTCCACGCCTCCCTGAACTACGTCGGGCGCACCTCGATGGAGGTGGGGGTCCGGGTCGAGGCGGAGGAGCTTCGCACCGGGAAGCGGACGCACACGAACACTTCCTACTTCGTGATGGTGGCGCTGGACGACGACGGCCGGCCGGTCGAGGTTCCCCCGTTGATCCTGGAGACGGACGAGGACCGGCGCCGGAACGCGGAGGCGCGGGAACGGGCGAAGGCCCGCAGAGACCGAAAGAAATCGTAACGCTTCGGGGGCCGCGATGTGCGAGAATACGCGCTGGCCCGATTCCCATAAATGGACGCGGAAAGACGGAGGATCGACGATGAAGAAGCGGCTCCTGGCGGTGGCGGTGCTCCTGGTGTTCTCGGCGGTCGTGGTGGAGGGCGCCTTCGCCCGCGCGGGCGGAAGCCGCTCCTTCGGGAGCCGCGGATCGCGCGGCATGTCCACCCCGACCCGCTCCTACTCCCCGTCGACGCCTTCGGCACCCTCCCCTTCGGCGTCTCCGGCCGCCCCCGCGCAGGGCCCGACGCCGTCGGCGTACCCCCCTCCGCAGCCGGGCGGCTTCATGAGAGGGTTGGCCGGCGGACTTGCCGGTGGGTTTCTCGGGAGCATGCTCTTCGGCGGGATGCGCGGAGGGGTGGGGGACGGGATGGGCGGCGGCGGGATCGGCTTCCTCGAGATCCTCCTTCTCGGCGGGCTCGGGTACATCGGGTACCGGTACTTCGTGAAGCGGCGTCAGGCACAGGCGGAGGCGTACTCCACGCCGCAATACTCCCAGGTCGGCACCGGCCCGTACGCTTCCCCGGCGGCATTGCCTGCGGAAGACGCATCGGTGTCCGACCGGCGGCAGGGGATCGGGCGGATCCGCCAGATGGACCCGTCCTTCGACGAGAAAGCGTTCGCCGATGCCGCCACCGACCTCTTCTTCCGGATCCAGGGGGCGTGGACCCGCAGGGACATGTCGTCCGTCGCCGGACTGCTCACCGACGAGATGCGCGGGACGATGCAGGAGGACGTGAACGGGC
>JACRNP010000036.1 GCA_016234845.1 Deltaproteobacteria bacterium
CCACGGGTGGGCGTACCTCATCATGCTGGGAGCCCTCTACTACAAGTGTCTCATGGTGATGGAGGACCGGTTCCATGCCGAGACGTACTGGGAGACGATCGAGAAGTACGGGATCACCCAGGACCATTGGACGGGGACGGTGCCGCTCAACCTGATGAAACTTCCGAAGAGCGATTTCGAGCAGAAGGTTCGGCTGAAGATCCTGGGAACGTTCGGCGCCCTGTACACGGCAATGAAAGATCGTTGGCCGAACCTCAGTTTCCAGAGCCTCTACGGACAGACGGAGCACCCGTTCGTCACGGAGGTTCCGCCGGACCAGATCTACCCGGGGTCGGACGGGGCGCCGAAGCACCCGGACGAGATCCTGATCCTGGGGAACGGGGGAGAGATCCTTCCGCAGGGGGAGACCGGCGAGATCGTCTGCCGCTGCCGTTGCGGCGTCGTGATGAAGGGGTACTACAAGAACCCCGAGGCGTCCGCCTCCAGCCTGAAGGTCGGGACGGGGCACGTCGACCTCCAAACGGGGGACCTGGGGAAACTCGATCCGAAGGGACATCTCCACTTCGTCGGCCGGAAGAAAGACGCCCTCCGCGTGCGTGGGGAGATGGTGTCGGTAGAACATATCGAGCATCTTCTGAATGGCCATCCGAAAGTGGCGGAAAGCGCCATCGTCGGGTATATCGCGCCGGAGAAAGCGGAGCTGAAGGAAGAGGAGATCGTCGCGCACCTGGTCGTCCGGAAGGGCGATTTGTTGGCGCCGGAGGAGTTCCACGCATGGTCGGAGAAGAACCTCGCCCGGTTCATGCGGCCCCGGTACCTCGTGTTCCGCGAGAAGCTTCCGAAGACCGCAACGGAGAGGATCCAGCGGTTCAAGGTGCGCGAAGAGGGCATCTCGGGGGCGGTCAAGCTGTATTAACGTTCCCCGCGGGAGGTGCGCGATGGGGTTGTACGAACTCGGAGGCCGGGTCCCGTCCGTCGGGGAGGGAACCTACGTGAGTCCCGCCGCCCACGTGATCGGGGACGTCCGGATCGGGGAAGGGTGCTGGATCGGGCCCGGCGCGGTGATCCGGGGAGATTTCGGCCCTATCACGATCGGGGGCTTTTCCGCAGTCGAGGAGAACTGTGTCGTTCACTGCTACCCGGACTCCGAGTGCGTCGTCGGGGAGTATGTGACGATCGGGCACAACGCGACCGTGCACGCAGCTCGCGTCGGCGACTACGTCACGGTCGGGATGGGCGCGGTGCTAGGGGTAGACGCGGTGGTCGGATCGTGGTGCATCGTCGGGGAGGGCGCGGTCGTCCGGTCCCGGCAGGAGATTCCGCCGGATACCGTCGTCGCGGGTGTCCCCGCGGAGAGGATCGGCTCCATGGACGACGCGAAGAAGAAATACCGGATGGAAGGGAAGCGACTGTATGCCGGGTTGGGCAGACGCTACAAGGAAGGACTGAAGCCGCTGTAGGCAGGAAGGGAGGAACGGGAAATGCGGGGAGTCTCCATCATAGGCATCGGCACGACGCCGTTCGGGGTACTGGAAGGGGTGGGTTTGAAGGCGATGGCGATCCAGGCCGCCAACCAGGCGCTCCTGGACGCCGGCCTCGACCGGAAGGAGATCGAGGCGCTCTACGTGGGGAATTTCATCTCCGGGGTCCTCACCGGCCAGGAGACGATCGCCCCCCAGATCGGGGACCTCCTCGGCTTGCGCAAGGACGTCCCCTGCACGAAGGTGGAGGGAGCGTGCTGTTCGGGGGGGATCGCCCTCCGGCACGGCCACTCCCTTATCGCGTCGGGTCAGGCGCAGTTCGTTCTCGTGATCGGGGTCGAGAAGATGACGCACGCCTCGACGGAGAAGAACACCGAGGGGCTGGCGACGGCGATGGACCACGATTCTGAAGGGAGGACGGGCCTGACCTTCCCCGGGTTCTTCGCACTCGTGGCGAATCGCCACATGCACGAGTTCGGGACGACCGCGGAACACCTGGCTCTCGTGTCGCTCAAGAACCACGACAACAGCGTGAGCAACCCGAGGGCGCGATTCCGGAACAAGGTCTCGATCGAGAAGATCCGGGAGTCGAAGATGGTGGCCGATCCGCTGCGGGTTTACGATTGCTGCCCCATCAGCGACGGGGCGGCGGCCGTGGTCCTCTGCCCGTCGGAGATCGCCCGCCGGTTCAACCCGAACCCGGTCGAGATCATCGGCACGGCGCAGTCCACCGGATACACGACACTGTACGACACTCCGAACCCGGTCACCCTCGACGCAACCGTCATTGCGGGAAAGAGGGCGTTCGCGATGGCGGGAATCCGGCCGGCGGACGTCGACGTCGTGGAGCTGCACGACTGCTTCACCATCGCCGAAATCGTGGACAGCGAGGATCTCGGCTTTTTCCCGAAAGGGCGGGGAGGATTCGCAGTCGCCGATGGCCTGACGAGGGTGGATGGCAAGGTTCCCATCAATCCGAGCGGGGGATTGATATCCAAAGGGCACCCGGTCGGCGCTACGGGGATAGGCCAGGTCTACGAGATCGTCCGGCAACTCCGCGGGACCCATGAGAACCAGGTGAAGGACGCGGAGATCGCACTGACCCACAACCTCGGCGCCACGGGCCAGGTGGTCACCGTGAACATCTTCCGGAGGGCGTCATGAAAGTCGGCGGCGGACCCATACCGGTCGTAAGATGTACCGATTGCGGGGCGCCGGCGATACCTCCCCGCTATGTCTGCGGGGCGTGCGGGGGCACCGGATTTTCATCGGATCGCATCGACGCACAGGCGGTGATCTGCTCCTACACCGTGGTCCGGATCGCCCCGGAGGCGTTCCGGGCCGACGTCCCGTATTCCGTTCTTCTGGTCGATCTGGCCCCGGGGCTTCGCGTGACCGCGAGGCTCGTCGGGGACAAGGGGGAGGCAGGTCTGTCCGTGGGGCAGCCGCTGACGTTCGACAGGGTCGACGAGAGGGGCGTCTATTGGTTCCGGTCGTTGTGAAGGGGAAACGTCCGGGCATTGCCGGATCCGGGGGGCTCGAGCGCTCTGAGGAGGGCGGGGTGGTTATCCTGACGATTCGTCGCCCGCCGGCCAACGCATTGGACAACGCCACGGTGATGGCGCTCCGGCGGGCGATGGAGGACCTCATGCGGCGGGGGGACGACGTGAAGGGAATCGTCCTCACCGGGCATGGGGACCGGTTCTTCTCGGCGGGAGGAGACGTCAAGGAGCTGGAAGGACTGACCGTCCGGGGAGGAGTCGCCAGGATCCGCGCGTTTCATGCCGTAATCGGCCTGATGGAGCGGATCGAAGCCCCGGTGGTCTGCGCAGTCAACGGATACGCGGTTGGGGGAGGCGCGGAGCTCTGCCTGTTCTCGGACCACCGGGTCGCGGTTCGATCCGCGCGGTTCGGCCTCCCGGAGGTGAACCACGGGCTTTTGCCGGCGGCGAAGAGCATCCGTCAGGCTGTTCGGGTGCTCGGGCTCCGCGATGCGCGCAGGCTTCTGTACGGAGGCGATATAATCGACGCCGAGGAAGCGCGTCGCATCGGGGTCGTAGACGACATCGTTGAAAATCGGGAAGAGCTCATGAGAAAGGCGATCTTCTGGGTGCGGACGGTCGGATCGAAACCCAGGGCGCTCACGGGGCCCCTGAAATGGACGATGCTTCACACCGCTGGATCTACGGACAAGGAACTCGAGCGGATGACCGTCCAGGATTTCCGCCGATACTTCGGAACGCCGGAGGTGAGGGAGCGGATGCGGTCCGTGTTGGGAAGGTGGAAGCGACCGCGGAATGGCCCGGGCTGCAGAGGGGATTCGGACACCGGATCCTGACCTGCGGGATTTTTTTCCGCTGCGACCAACCGTCCAGTAGGTCCGTTTTGCCACAGCTCCTCCACCGGCGGAGGACTGCAGGAAGTTTCAACTGAGGAGGCGCCCATTGAAGATCCTGGTGACGATCAAGCCGGTCCCGAACCCGGACGAGAAGGTGAAGATCAAGGGGGACGGCAGCGGGATCGTGTTGGACAACATCA
>JACRNP010000037.1 GCA_016234845.1 Deltaproteobacteria bacterium
CGGAGACGTTCACGATCCGGACGCCGGGGATCGTCTTCACGGCGTTGATGATCTCCTGGGCGTGCTCGATCCCGCGGGCCCGCGCGGTGATGTCCCGCGTGACGGTACCCTTCCCGTGGCCCGAGAGGTCGACGGCGCCGATATCGCCCCCCACGTTTCCGATCGCGGTCGTCACCTTGCCGAGCATGCCGACCCGGTTCTGGATCTCCAGCCGCATGGTGATGCTGTAGCTCTCGCTCGGAGATAGCGTCGTCGCCATGGTTCCTCCCCACTCAAAGTTGATGTTGCGCGGGCATGAACGGTAATTCTAAGCGTACCCCGAGCGGCAATTCAAGCGGGAAGGAGGCGCCACGGGACGCGCGCCCTCCGTTCACTTCGCCGGTTCCCTGCGGAGGACGACCACGTCGTACCCCTGGACGTCCACCACGAAGACGGCGCCCTCCACCGGGCAGGAGTACGGCATCCCCGGTTCCCCGTCCTCCCCGCGAAACGCCCCGAACTCGATGAGCCGGTCGATCACCGCGCGGACCTCGACGAACGTCAAGTCCATTTCCGTGACGATGTTGTAGATGCGCTCCCGGTGCAGTATCGGGTATACGTCGAATCCGTCGGTGTCCATGCTCCCGTCCCTTCGACTCCGGGTCGTGCGTCGCCACAGTCTACCACGCGGGATTGAAAGAACCCCCACCGTCTGGTACCGTCAAACCACCCGCTTCCGGCGGGCCTGGAGGGCCCCCTGCTCATCCGCGACATCCTCGAGCACAACGCGCGCGTCCACCCTTCCCGTGTCGCCCTGTCCGCGCCCGGGGAGGAGGTGACGTACCTCGAACTCCGCGACCGGGTGCGCGGCCACGCCGGATTGCTTCGCGCCGCGGGGATCGGGCGCGGGGACCGCGTCGCGATCCTCGCGCACAACTCCGTCGCGTACGTCGAGGCGCTCTTCGGCGTGGCGTGCGCCGGGGCGGCCCTCATCCCCCTCAACTACCTGCTGATCGGCCGGGAGCTCGCGGGCATCCTCGAGGACGCCGATGCGAAGGCCCTGCTGTACGGCGGGGAGTTCGCCTCCCGGGTCGAGGAGATCCGCGCGTATCTCCCGGGGTTTCCCTGCCTCTTCCGGATCGACGGACCCCGCGAAGCCGCCGGGAGCGGGGGGGCGCCCGCGGACGGATACCCGCCGGTCGCGGAGACCGACGTGGCGCTGATCGTCTACAACAGCGGTTCCTCCGGCCGCCCGCTCGGCGCGATGCTCTCCCACAGGAACCTCCTGGCGGCGTCCGGAGCCGCCGCGCTCGAACTCCGCCTCTCCCGCAACGACGTCTTCCTCTCCTGCGCCCCCCTCCCCTTCATGGGGGGGACGGGCCGGCTGCTCCGGTTCCTCCTGGTGGGAGCGACGATCGTGCTGCACAGGGATTTCGACCCGGAGGAGACGCTGCGCGCCATCGAGCGGCGCTCGGTGACCGCGGTCCTCCTGACCGCCACGATGATGGCCCGGATCCTCGCCCTGCCCTCGGCGTCGAAGTACAACCTGTCGACCCTCCGCACGGTGATGTACGGCGGGTCGGCGATCCCGGTCGACCTGATCAAGCGGGCGATCCGGTTCTTCCCGTGCGGGCTCGTCCAGACGTATGGCCTGGTGGAGACCGCCGGGGTCCTCACGTTCCTCCACGAGGAGGACCACTCGCTGGACGAGAGCGTCCCGTACATGCGGAAGCTCCTGTCCGTCGGGAAGGAAGCCGTCGGGGTCGAAGTTCGGGTCGTCGACGAATCGGGCGCGGAGATCCCGGAAGGTCAGATCGGCGAGGTGGTCGTCCGGGGACCGAACGTCTTCGAAGGGTACCGAAACGCCCCGTCGCTCACCGCCGATGTCCTCCGGAACGGCTGGCTCCGGACGGGGGACGTCGCGTCCGTCGACGGGGAGGGGTATATCCACATCCTGGACCGGAAACGGGACACGCTGACGGTGGAGGGGATCCCCGTCTCCCCGCGGGAGATCGAGAACATCCTCTGTGAGCACCCCGCCGTGAGCGAGGCCGCGGTCGTCGGCCGGCCCGATTACACGATGGGGGAGGTGCCGGTCGCGGTCGTCGTCCTCCGGGCGGGGGAAGCGGAGGACCGTGACGCGATCCTCGGCCACTGCTCGCGGAACATGGCGCCGTTCAAGGTGCCCCGGTCGATCGAGTTCGTCTCCGCGCTTCCCCGGAACGCGCAGGGAAAGGTGCTGAAGGTGAAGCTTCGGGAAGGCGTGGTGTCACGAAGACCGCGCTGACTCCGCGGACGCCTCCCCGAACACCTCGGCGGCGAATCCCTGCAGGGACGCCCCGTGCCTCCACGCCGACGGCGGCAACCCCGCCTTGACGCACGTCTGGTCGAGGAACGTCTCCCGGTCCCACCCCAGCTCGACCGGCACCTGCGGAAGAAGCAGCCCGCGCATCCTGCCCTGGGTCACCATCAGCCCGTGCCGGCCCACCTCGACCTCCTCCGGGCGGATCGGGAAGAGCGGCGTGAGGACGGAGATCTCCAGGCGGATCGACGGGAGTTCGGCGGGAGAGACGGGCGGAAATCTCGGGTCCTCGGAGGCCGCCGCCGCCGCGCACTCCTGGACGACCCGGTAGAGCGGCGCCACGGCTTCGGTGTACCCGATGCAGCCGCGCAGGCGGCCGCGTTTCGAGAGCGTCACGAACGCCGCGCCGGGGGCGGAAAGCCGGTCCGAGGAGACCGCTTCGGCGGGCACCTTCCCGCAGCGGACGAACCCCTCGACCGCCCTGCGCGCGATCCGGAGCAGCGTCTCCCGCTCTTCTTCCCCCAGGTACGCCCCGGGCGCGTCGTCGACGGCGGTCAACGGGTTTTCAGCCGGATTGCGGTCGAAGCTGGGGAATCATCTCCTCCTCGAACCCTTCGGGAAGGCTGACGTCCCCGGGAACGACGATCCGCGGCTGGCAGGCGAGGAAGTACGGGACGATGTCGGGGTCGAACTGGGTGCCCGAGCAACGGCGGATCTCCGCGTTGGCGTCGGAGACCGGGAGCGCCTTGCGGTACGCACGGGTGGAGGTCATCGCGTCGAAGGTGTCCGCCACCGCCATGATGCGGGAGGCGAGGGGGATCCGTCCGCCGGAGAGGCGCCCCGGGTAGCCGCGGCCGTCCCACCGCTCGTGGTGGTGAAGGATCGAGGGAAGCAGCGGCTGGAAGAACGGGATCGGCTCGAGGATCCGGACGGCCGTCTCGGGGTGGCGGATGATCTCGGCGAACTCCTCGTCGGTCAGCTTCCCCGGCTTGTTCAGGACCGCCTCCCGGACGCCGATCTTCCCCAGGTCGTGGAGCACGGAGGCCCGGCGCAGGTGTTCCACCTCCGATTCGGACTGCCCCATCTCCTTCGCCGTCGCAACGGAGTAGATCGTCACCCGCTGCGAATGGCCCCGCGTGTAGAAGTCCTTCGCCTCGAGCGCCTTGATCATCGCGTCGATCGACCGGGCGTACATCGAGTTGATGACGTCGGTCTGGTCCTGGACCTTCCGCTCGAGGTTCGTGCGGTAATCCTGGAGCTGCCGTTCCAGGTCCTTCTTCCGGAGCGCGTTCTCGATGGTGATGAGGAGGACGTCGAAGTTGAACGGCTTCGTGATGTAGTCGCACGCCCCCATCTTGAGGGCCGAAACGGCGGTGTCGAGCTCCGCGTTGGCGGACATCACGATCCCCGCCGTGGAGGGGCACCGCTTCCCCCATTCCCGGAGCAGGGTGATCCCGTCCATCTCCGGCATCCGGATGTCGGTGATCAGGACTTCGTACCGATGGTCGTCGCCCGCGAGCTTTCCGAGGGCGTCTTTTCCGTTGCACGCCTCGTCCACCGTGTATCCCGCGAGCTCGAGCCGCTCCCGGACGATGGACCGAAGGAACTCCTCGTCGTCCACCACCAGGACGTGGATTCCCGCCGGGCCGATCAGGGACGACTCTGTCGGTGTGTAAAGGACGGAGCTCATTTGAATACGCTATCGGCGGGGGACGGCCGAAACTTCAAGGGATTCTCCCGGGGGCGACGCCCCTCCCTCAGATGTTGAACCGGACGTGCACGATGTCCCCGTCCCGCACCACGTACTCCTTCCCCTCGAGCCGGAGCTTCCCTTCCGTCTTGGCCTTCGCCATGGTGCCGCACCGCAGGAAATCCTCGCTGGGGATGACCTCCGCCCGGATGAAACCTTTCTCGAGGTCGGAATGGATGCGGCCCGCCGCCGTCACCGCGGTGCTCCCCCGCCGGATGTTCCACGCGCGCACCTCGTCCTCCCCCACGGTGAGGAACGAGATGTACTGCATCGCGTCGAAGGCGCCGCGGACCAGCCGGTCCCGGGCGGACCGTTCGATCCCCATTTCCGAAAGGAATTCGGCCTGTTCCGCCTGCGACAGCCGGGCGATCTCCTCCTCCACCCCGGCGCACAGGCGGATCAGCGGGACCTTCGCCTCCGCGGCGGCCACCGACAGCTCCGGATACGCGTCCGCCCGCAAGGCGTCCTCCCCGACGTTCAGCACGAGGAGGAGGGGGATGCGGCTCAGGAACCGGAAGCCGGCCAGGGCGCGCTCCTCCTCCCCCGCCAGCTCGACGTGCCGCAGGGGAACCTCCTTCTCCAGGGCGGATATCGCCTTGTTCAGGGCGGTCCACTCGGCATCGCGCCGGGCCTCCTTCGTCATCCGCTCGATCCGCTTCTGCGCCACGAGGTAGTCGGACAGGACCAGGGCGGAGGCGATCTCCCGGAACTCCGAGACCGGGTCGAGCCCCCCCGGAGGCGCCGGGTGGTAGTCGTCGGAAAACCCCCGAACGACCAGCGCGAGGACCTCGACCCCCTTGATCGCCGCGATCGCCTGTGTCGACAGCGGATCCGGCTCCCCCGCGTCGATGTCATGGAAGGAGATCGACACGTGGGTGGTCTTTTTCGGCTTGAAGATCCCGGCCAGGCGGTCGACCCGTTCGTCCGGCACCTTGATCGCGCAGACTCCCGCCTGCTTTCCGTGGGAGGCGGCCTCCCCTCCCCCCGAAAGCGCCCGGAACAGCGTGCTCTTTCCGGATCCCGCGTTCCCGAAGATGCCCACTTCCACCGTCGCTCCCCCCTACCGCCGCGTTTCGTCCGGCACGCCCGCCAGGAGATCGTCCTCCGGCAAGGGTAGCCCGGCCAGGCGCGTCCTTGCAAGGACGTACGTCTCTCGCCGGGCGAACTCCCTGTACCCCGGGCGGGAAAGGATCCGCTCCACGTCCTTGCGCTGCGTCCTGTGGCAATGGAACGCGCGGATCTTGGTCTCCACGTCCTCCGAGGTGTCGACGAACGACGTGAGGTCGGAACCGGGCACTCCCGAGAGCGGAACGTCCCACCCCGCGAAGATCTCCTGCGCGATCTCGAACTGGTACAGCTTGAGCGGCGCCCACGGGTGGACCCCGTCCCGGAGCTGGCCGGTGTACCACCCGGGATCCGCCGCCCGTTCGAATGCCGCGAGCGCCACCTCGCACATCACCATGTGGTCCATGTGGCGGGAGACCCCTTCCGGCCCGAACCCCACCATCACGTGCGGGCGGACGCGCCGGATCACCGAAACCGCGCGCTCCACCAGCCGCTCCCGCGGCACGTTCGCCAGCTGTCCGTCCATGAAGCCCAGGAAGTGCACTCCGGACAATCCCAGGATCTCCGCGGCGGCCGCGAGCTCCGCGGAGCGCGTCTCCCCCAGGTGCTCCCGGTCGGTGATCGGCGGATCGCCCACCATCCCGGCCTCCCCGCGGGTCGCGGTGGCGAGGTGGACTTCCGACCCCGTACGGGCATACCTCGCGATGGTGCCGCCCGGGCCGAACGTCTCGTCGTCGGGGTGGGCCAACAGAAACAGGAATCTTTTCCGCATCATTCCGCCTCTTCCATTCCCTCGGGGTGTGTGTAAGATACCATCTTGTGCGGGACGGTTCCGCGGTCGCGCGGTACGCGGGGCGGAAGGACATCGGGTTCCGACGGAGGCCGCCTTGAAGCGTTCGCTGCCGTTCCTCCCCCTTGCCGTCGCCGCGCTCCTCCTTTGCGGCGCCTCTCCCGCGATCCCGGGCCCCTCGCCCGCGCCGGACATCCCGATCATCGTGGACGGCGTCCCGCTCGACGCGCGCGCCGTGATGGTGACCGGAGAACCGTACATCCCCGCCTGGATCCTCGAGAACTATACCGGGACCCGGGTCCGCTGGGTTCGCCAGGGAAAACTCCTGGAGATCTCCACCACGGCGAAGTCGCCGGAACCCACCGCCGCCGCGGGGACGATCAAGGTGAAGGTCGGGTCGTACCTGGCCTCCGAGGGGTTCGTGGTGGGAAAGGCCACACGGCTGTTCCTGCTGAACGTGGATCCGAAGGAGTTCCGGTTCCCCGACGGCCGGACCGCCGCGGAACGCGCGCACGAGGGAACGGTGGAGCGGATCGGCCAGGCTTCCCCCCCGGCCCGCGACTACCTGCGCCTGTCGCCGACGGATCGTTTCTCGCAGAAGGGGTGGGAGGCGGTCGCCCGGATGCCGAAGGAGGAGATCGCCGGCCTCCCCGCGCTCGCGGACCGGTACGAGGCGCTCTACACCTCCCTCTATTACGACCTGCTGACGAACCTGGTGCTGGAGACGGAGCGGCGCGTGCGGGAGGCCGGCACCCTGGACCCGGGCCTGAAGCAGATCGCGATCCTGTCGATCCCGGTATCCGACGACGGTCTGGCGGCGGTGAAGGCGCCGGAGGGAGTGAAGTTCCTGTACGGACGGATGCTGTACGGGAACCGCCAGATCGTGTGGGACGTCCCCGTGGCGGTCCGCGGCGGCGCGGAGACCTCGATCGAGCTGTCCCACCGGAACGCCGCCCTGACGCAGTAGGGCGCGGGCTAGCGGTTGTACCCGGCCTCCCCGTGCTCGGCGAGGTCGAGCCCCCGCACCTCGTCCTCCTTCGCGACGCGCAGCCCCATGACCTTGTCCAGGAGCGCGAGGAGCGCGTAGCTCACGGCGAAGGCGTACGCGAGCACGACGCAGACGGCGAGCGCCTGCACCGCGAGAAGCTTCGGATTGCCGTACAGCAACCCGTTCGCGCCCCCCGCGTTGACCGCCGTCGTCGCGAGAAGCCCGGTCGCCAGCATGCCCAGAACGCCGCCGACGCAATGGACCCCCACGACGTCCAGCGAATCGTCCAGCTTCAGCTTCCCCTTGAGCATCACCGCGCCGTAGCACACGACTCCCGCGGCGGTCCCGATCAGGAGGGCGGAAACCGGCTCCACGAACCCGGACGCCGGGGTGATGGTGCCCAGCCCCGCGATGCACCCGGACGCCGCCCCGAGGACCGTCGGCTTCCCCCGGTGGGCCCACTCCGTGAACATCCAGGAGAGCGTCCCCGCCGCGGCCGCCATGTGCGTGGAAAGGAACGCCCGGACCGAGAGGCCGTCCGCCGCGAGGGCGCTTCCGGCGTTGAACCCGAACCAGCCGAACCACAGCATCCCCGCGCCCAGGACCGTCATCGGGAGGTCGTGCGGCGCCATGTTGTCCGTCCCGAACCCTTTCCTCTTTCCCACCACCAGGGCGGCCGCCAGTGCGCTCACGCCGGCGGAGATGTGCACGACGGACCCTCCCGCGAAATCGATCGCGCCGAGGGACCGCAGCCACCCCCCCGTCCCCCACATCCAGTGGGCGACGGGATTGTAGACCAGGAGCGCCCACAGAACGCTGAACACGAGGTACGTGGAGAACCGGAACCGCTCCGCGAAGGCGCCGGAGATCAGCGCCGGCGTGATGACCGCGAACATCATCTGGTAGACCATGAACGCCTGGTGGGGAACCGTCGCGGCGTACGCCTTGTGCGGTTCGATGCCGACTCCGCCCAGGGCGAACCAGGAAAGGTCGCCGATGACCCCGCCGTGGTCGGGCCCGAACGCCATGCTGTACCCGACGATCATCCACTCGACGCTGATCAGGCCGATGAGGATGAACGACTGCATGATGGTACCGAGGATGTTCTTCTGGCGGACCATTCCCCCGTAAAACAGAGCGAGGGCGGGAGTCATGAGCATGACCAGCGCGGAAGATACCAGGATCCAGGCGGTGTCGCCGTTGTTCACGCGCAATTCCTCCTCGGGACGGTGATGGGGCCGGACCCGGGAGGAGCAACCGACGTGCCACGGCGCAAGGGGCCGATTCGCAAGATATTTCCCTGGAAGGATGCCGGAAGAGGAAAAACAAAATAGTTAAATATTCGACAAATAAGAAGAAATACGTACAAATCGGGCGTGCGCCCGAGGGGGCCGCCCGCCAAGGAGGGCGCCGCGGCCGCGGCGCCCTCCTCCTCCGGCAGGTGAGGTCGGCCCCATCACCCCCCTGGAGGACCGGTGATCCGTTCCACCGCTACCAGTTGTATCCGGCCTCCCCGTGCTCGGAGAGGTCCAGCCCCATCTGCTCGTCCTCCTTCGCGACCCGGAGGCCCATGACCTTGTCCAGGATCTTCAGCAGGCCGTAGGTCACGGCGAAGGAGTAGACGAGGGAGACCCCGGCGGCCAGCGCCTGGACCGCGAGCAGCTTCGGGTTGCCGTAAAACAGGCCGTTCGCCCCGCCCGCGTTCACCGCCACCGTGGCGAACAGTCCGGTCGCCAGCGCGCCGAAGGTCCCGCCCACGCAGTGCACGCCGACCACGTCCAGGGAATCGTCGTACCCGAACCGCCCCTTCATCATCACCGCCCCGTAGCAGAGCGCTCCGGCGGCCAGTCCGATGGCGATCGCGGCGACCGGCTGCACGAACCCCGACGCGGGGGTGATCGCCACCAGCCCCGCGACGCACCCCGACGCGGCGCCGAGGACGGTGGGCTTCTTCCGGTGGGCCCACTCCGTGAAGACCCACGACAGCGTCGCCGACGCCGCGGCGAGGTGGGTCGCGATGAACGCGCTCGTGGACAGCTCCCCGGCGGCCAGCGCGCTGCCCGCATTGAAACCGAACCAGCCGAACCAGAGGATCGACGCCCCGATGACCGTCATCGGCAGGTTGTGCGGCGCCATGTTGTCCGTTCCGAACCCCTTCCGCTTCCCGACGACCAGCGCCGCCGCCAGGGCGGAAACGCCCGAGGTGATGTGGACGACCGTGCCGCCGGCGAAATCGATCGCGCCGAGGTTCCGGATCCACCCGCCGATTCCCCACACCCAGTGGGCCACCGGGTTGTAGACGAGCAGCGACCACAGGAGGGTGAACACGAGGAAGGTCGAGAACCGGAACCGCTCCGCGAACGCCCCGGTGATGAGCGCCGGAGTGATGACGGCGAACATCATCTGGTAGACCATGAACGCCTGGTGGGGAACCGTGGCGGCGTACTCCTTGAACGGCGCGAGCCCCACGCCGTTCAGGGCGAACCACGACAGGTCGCCGATGACGCCCCCGTGGTCGGGCCCGAACGCCATGCTGTACCCGACGAGGACCCACTCCACGCTGACGAGGCCGATGATGATCAGGGACTGCATGATGGTCCCCAGGATGTTCTTCCTCCGGACCATCCCTCCATAGAAGAGCGCGAGCCCCGGGGTCATGAACATGACCAGTGCCGCGGATATCAGCAGCCAAGCTGTGTCGCCGGTGTTCATTTCGAATTCCTCCCTGGATCCATGATGGGTGCCGACCCTCGAAGGATGGAACAGCAATCGCCGTGCCGTCGGGAAACCTCAACGATTCCGGGGCCTGTCGGACGACGCGGCGGAATGGCACGTCGCAAACGTCGCGGTTAAGACATTAATGGCGATTGCGCTACGCGCAATGAAGGTACCGCATCCGGACCGTCTTCCCCCCCCCGGGCGGGATTTCCGCGCGCCGCGCAGGCTCCGCGCGCGTTCCGGATCCGCGGATCGGGATTTGTCTTGGCCGCCGGGGAAGACGTGCATTACAATCGTTCATTGCCTCTCTCCCGATTCGTTCCACCGGAAGGAGCCGGAATGCACGAGTCCCTCTATTCATCCTGCCTGCGTGGAGCCGGGTCGGTCATCGGCCTCGCCCGTATGGCCCTGGACGCCGCCGCGTACCGGCGGGGCAAGGACGCGCCGCTTTCGTACCCCGAGACCGCCTACGAACTGCCGGTCGTCTTCGGCCTGACCGATATCCGGGTATCGACCCTGGCCGGCGCCGGGGCGGCGCTCGACCTGGCGGGGACCCTCGTGCGGTCCGGCGCTACGGCCGGGAACGCCCTCGACGCCGGCGCCGCCACGCTCCTGGCCGCGGACGTGATGGGCGCCCTCTCCCACGAGAACGGCAACCCGTTTCCGGCGCCCGCCACGGGCTTCGTGCCCGATTCGATCCTCCGCAAGCTCGGGATCTTCATGGTGGACGGATCCGTCCCCGGGGTCGCCGTCGTCATCGGAAAGGCGGCGGATCCTTCGGTCGCGGCGGCGATTGTGCGGCAGTTCCAGGAGATCGGGCTCCTCGTGTTCCTCGCCGGGGACGTGGTCGGCCAGGTCGACGCGGAAGGGGTGAAGCTCGGGGAGGATTTCAGGACGTTCGCGCTGGGACCGCTGCCGGCCGTGATCCACGCCGTCAACTTCGCCGTCCGCGCGGGCCTCACGTTCGGCGGCATCGGCCGCGGGCAGGGGGCGCCGATGCTCGCGTACCTTTCGAACCGGGTGAAGGCGTTCGTCTGCGCCCTCGGGCCGCTGGACGACATCGCCCTTGCGGTCGCGGCGGGGGCGATGAAGGCGGGGCTCACCGTCCTGGCGGATACGGCGGTGCCGGAGATCCCGGGGCTGTTGCTGTCGCGCCCCGCGGGCGAGGAGATGGCCCGCGCCGGAATGGAGGCGCGGGGGATCAAGGTCAAGATGGTGAAGGTCCCGATCCCGATCGCGTTCGGGCCCGCCTTCGAGGGGGAGCGGATCCGGAAATCCGATACGCAGGTGGAGTTCGGCGGCGGCCGCTCCACCGCCTTCGAGTTCGTCCGCACCGCTCCCGCGGAGGAGGTGGTCGACCGGGAGATCCGGGTGGTCGGCCCGGACCTTCGGGGGCTTCCGAAGGGGAGCGCCATGCCGCTGGGGATCGTCGTCCGGGTCGCCGGCGCCAGGATGCAGAAGGATTTCGAGTCGGTCCTCGAGCGCAGGATCCACCGGATCGTCAACTACGGAGAGGGAACGATGCACGTCGCGCAGCGGGACACCACGTGGATCCGCGTCTCCACGGAGGCGGTGGAGAAGGGATTCGCCCTCCCGGACCTCGGAATGATGCTCTACGCCAAGCTGCACTCCGACTTCGAGAACATCGTGGACAAGGTCGCGGTGACGATCTTCACGCGGGAGGAGGACGTGGCGGCGGGGCTGGTCGAGGCGCGTGCCGCCTACGCCGAGCGGGACGCCCGGGCCCGCACGCTGACCGACGACGCGGTCGAGGATTTCTACTCCTGCACCCTGTGCCAGTCGTTCGCCCCCAACCACGTCTGCATCGTTTCCCCCGAACGCCTCGGCCTCTGCGGCGCGATCAACTGGCTCGACGGGAAGGCCGGGTTCGAGATCACCCCGACGGGCCCGAACCAGCCGGTGGCCAAGGGAGCGGTGCTCGACCCGGTCAAGGGGGCGTTCGACGGGATCAACGCCTTCGTGCGGGAGCATTCCCGGAACACCGTCTCCGAGATGAACCTCTACTCGATCATGGAGTCGCCGATGACGTCGTGCGGATGCTTCGAATGCATCCTGGCGATCATCCCCGAGGCCAACGGCGTGATGGTCGTCAACCGGGAGTTCGAGGGGCAGGAGACGCCGTGCGGGATGGGGTTCTCGACGCTGGCGGGCTCCGTCGGCGGGGGCGTCCAGACCCCCGGCTTCATGGGCGTCGGGAAGCATTACCTGCTGAGCCGGAGATTCCTCGGGGCCGAGGGGGGCCTTCCGCGCGTCGTATGGATGACGCGGGAGATGAAGGAGCAGCTCGGGCCGGCGCTGCGGGAGAGGGCCGCGGAGATCGGGATCCCGGACTTCGTGGACATGATCGCGGACGAGACCGTCGCGGTCACCCCCGACGCGCTCCTTGAGCACCTTGCGAAGGTGGGACATCCCGCCCTCCGGCTGCCGCCGCTGCTGTGACGGTCGCCATCCCCGCACCGAAGTACCCCGGGAGGATCCTCCCGGTCACGCTTCCCGCCGGGCCGGGCGGCGTTCCCGTGACCGTCGGCGGGCAGAACGCCCTCCCTCTGCTGCCGGAAGGGGAGCGCCCGCACCCGCACGCCGTGGGGATGGAGGTCCGCACCGGCGCCGAGGATCTCCCCCCGGCTCTGGCCGGGACGATCGGGGCGTACGCCG
>JACRNP010000038.1 GCA_016234845.1 Deltaproteobacteria bacterium
GGACGATGAACCCGGAGGAGGGGGAGCTGCGGCCGCAGCTGCTGGACCGGTTCGGTCTGTGCGTGGAGATCAGCGGGGAGCGGGACGTCGGGCTCCGGAAGGCGATCGTGGAACGCGTCCTCCTCTTCGAGATGGACGACGACCGGTTCCACGCGAAGTGGGATGCGGAAGACCTGGCCCTCCGGGGACGGCTTTCCGCCGCCCGCGTCGCGCTTCCGGTGGTCGACGTCCCCGACGAGATCCTCGAGTCGGCCGTGGCGGTGGTGGCGGAGCTGGGCGTGGCGGGACACCGGGGGGACATCACCGTCCTGAAGGCCGCAAAGGCGCTCGCTGCGATCAAGGGCGTTCCCTCGCCGGATCCGGAGTGCCTGTCTGACGCGTTCCGGCTGGCGTTGCCGCACCGCCTGAAGGAAGACCCGTTCGAGGAGATGGCGACCGGCCGCAAGCGGCTCGAGGGGGTGCTGGCCCGTTTCGGGGCGTGACCCTCCCCGCGCACCCCTTGATCAGCCGTCCAGCTCGGGGGAGTGCGGCTTGATGTCGATCACCGGGGTGCCGTCGACCGCGTCCATGCCGCGGACCCGGAGGACGTTCCCCTCCACCGAGAGCAGCTTCACGGTGTGCAGCGTGAGCGGGTTCGGGCGGTGCGGCGAACGGGTGGAAAAGACTCCTCGTTCGGGACGATCCTCCTGTCCGCACGGGTGGACTTTCATCCGATCGCGGTCTCCGAGGTGCATCCAGCAGACGACGATGATCTTCCCGCTCCTGCGTCCGTCCGGAAGGAGGTCGTCTCCTCCGGCCGCCACCCGCCCGGCAAGCCCCTCCATCGCGGGAAGGTACGCGGGTTCGATCACGATCTCCGCCTCCTGGTCGGTCAACCCTCCCTGCCGGGGGGCGTCCACCGGATCCTTGAGGGGGGACCGGACGCAGCCGATCGGTCGCACGACGAATTCCATATCGCTCCCTCCGTTCAATACAGGTCGTACTTCAGAAGCCGGCAGTCGATGGGGCCGTTCATCACGGGAATCCTCCTCGACGCCTTCAGGCCCAGGAACCGGGTGACCGCGGCGTTTCCCGAAAGGATGTACGCCGTCCAGCCGCGGCACCTTTTCTTGAACGCCTCGCCCATCTCCCGGTAGAACGTCTCCGCCTCCTCCCCGCCCGGGAGACGGGCCCCGTACGGGGGGTTGCACAGGATCGTCCCAGGCCCGTCCCCGGGGGAGAAGAATCGGACCGACCGAGCATTAAACAGCACCCGTTCGTGAACTTTTGCGTTAGTTGCGTTGCGGATCGCCCCCGCGACCGCTCCCGGGGACACGTCGCTCCCCTCGATCCGCACGGAGTGCGGGTGCCGCGCGGCATCTCCGGCCTCCGAAAGGAATCCCTCCCAAAGCTTCCCGTCGAAGCCGCGAAGCCGTTGGAACCCGAAGGAGCGCCCGAACGACCCGGGGGCGATGTTCCCGGCGATCAGCGCGGCCTCGATCGGGATCGTCCCCGCCCCGCACGCGGGATCGACGAGCGGCGCGTCCCCCTGCCACCCGGCGAGCAGGACGAGCCCCGCCGCCAGCGTCTCTTTCAGGGAAGCCTCGGTCGGATGGCTCCGGTACCCCCGGCGGTGGAGGCTCTCCCCCGAGGTGTCGAGGGAAACCGAGCAGACGTCGTGGACGATCCGAACGACGATCCGGACATCGGGACTTTTCGGATCGACGTCCGGTCGCACCCCGAAGGAGTCGCGGAAACGGTCGACGACCGCGTCCTTGGTCTTCTGGGCCGCGAAATGGGAGTGCGTGATGCCGGAGTCGCGCACCGTGGCATCGACGGCGATCGTTCGTTCCGGAGGGAACCAATCGGGCCAGGGAACCTCCCGGACCCCCTCGTACAGGGCCGCGGGGGTCGGTGCGGAAAACTCCGACAGGAGCATGACGACCCGGTTCGCGGAGCGCAGCCACAGGTTGGCGCGGTAGCAAAGCGGCAGATCGCCGGAGAACGACACGCTTCCGGCGCCGATCGACACCTCCTCCCCGCCGAGCGCCGCGATCTCCCCGGCGAGGACCTCCTCGAGCCCCTTGAACGTAGTGGCGAAGTACCGGTGGGCCGCCATGGGGTCATCTTACCCCCGTTTTGCCTCCCTTCGCGCTCCTGTGGTAGATTGAAAATTTCCGTAAGGGAATCCGGCCGTTTCAACCGCCTGGAAGGGGGGGGACTACGATGGCGATATCGCGGGACGAAGTGATGCACGTGGCCCGGCTCGCCCGGCTGGCGCTCCCCGACGCCGAGGTCGACCGTCTCCGCGACCAGCTGTCCGCCCTCCTCGACTACATGAAGCAGCTCGACCGCCTCGACACGCGCGACGTCGTCCCCACCTCCCACGCCGTGGAAACGGGGACCCCGTTCCGCGAGGACGAGGTCCGGCCGTTCGGCGACCGTGAGTCGCTGCTGAAAAACGCACCGGACCGCTCGGGCGACTTCTTCCGCGTCCCGCGGATCATCGAGGATTAGGGACAAGGGCGGCGGCATGGCGCAGGCACCCATCCACGAGTGGACCCTTCTCGAGGCGGCGCGGAAGGTCCGGGAAAAGGAGATATCCTCCCGGGAGCTGACGGCCGCGATCCTCGAGAGGATCGACCGGCTCGATCCGAAGGTCAACTCCTACGTCACCGTGCTGCCGGAGCGAGCGGCGTCGCAGGCGGCGGCGTGCGACGAGGAGCAGGCGAGAGGGTCGCTCCGGGGGCCGCTGCACGGCGTCCCCGTGGGCTTGAAGGACATCTTCTGCACGCGCGGCGTGCGCACCACGTGCGGCAGCCGGATTCTCCACAACTTCGATCCTCCGTACGACGCCGCCGTCGCCGAAACGGTGCGGGCCGCCGGCGCGGTGCTGCTGGGGAAGCACAACATGGACGAGTTCGCGATGGGCTCCTCCACGGAGACGTCCCACTTCGGTCCATCGCGGAATCCCTGGGACCTCTCCCGGATCCCGGGCGGCTCCTCGGGCGGAACGGCGGCGGCGGTGTCCGCCGGGATGTGCTTCGCCGGCGTCGGGACGGACACGGGGGGATCGATCCGCCAGCCCGCCTCGCTGTGCGGCGTGGTGGGGATGAACCAGGCGGGCCCGGTTACGCGAACCGTCGCCGACGCCGCCGCGCTGCTGGGGGTGATCGCCGGATACGATCGCCGCGACTCCACGTGCGTGGATGTCCCGGTTCCCGACTACCTTGCCGCCGCTTCGAGGCCGGTTGCGGGGCTCCGCGTCGGGCTGCCGAAGGAGTATTTCGAGGGCGGGGGGCTATCCCCGGATGTGAAGAAGGCGGTGGAGCGGGCGCTTGCGGGGCTGACCGGGCAGGGGGCGACCGTCGTCGAGGTCTCGCTGCCGCACACCTCGTTCGCCCTGTCCACGTACTACCTGATCGCGCCCGCGGAGGCGTCCTCGAACCTCGCCCGGTACGACGGCGTCCGGTACGGCCACCGCGCGGAAGGGGCGTCCGGCGTAGTCGAGATGATGTCCCGAACCCGCGCGGAGGGGTTCGGGGCCGAGGTGAAGCGGCGCGTCATGATCGGCACGTACGCGTTGTCGGCCGGTTACTACGAGGCGTTCTACGGAAAGGCGCAGAAGGTCCGCACCCTGATCCGGCGCGACTTCGACGCGGCGTTTTCGAAGGCGGACGTCCTCCTCACCCCGACCGCCCCCACCCCGGCGTTCCGCCTCGGGGAGAAGACGGGCGACCCGCTGACCATGTATCTCTCGGACATCTTCACCATTCCGTGCAATCTCGCCGGGATCCCGGGAATCTCGGTGCCGTGCGGTCTTTCCGCGGAGGGGCTCCCCATCGGGGCGCAGCTCCTGTCGAACCACTTCCGCGAGGAAACCCTCTTTTCCGCCGCCGGCGCGGTCGAGCGCGCGATACGCCTTCCGCGCGTGGCGCCGGTCGAAGGGTAGGGACGATGGAATTCGAGGCGGTCATCGGGCTCGAGGTCCACGCGCAGCTCCAGACGGAGAGCAAGATCTTCTGCGCCTGCTCCGCGAAGTTCGGCGCGGAGCCGAACGGGAACACCTGCCCGGTGTGCACCGGGATGCCGGGCGTGCTCCCGGTCCTCAACCGGAAGGCGGTGGAGTGCGCGGTCCGGACGGCGCTGGCCACGTCGTGCGCGGTGCAGCGCAGGAGCGTCTTCGCCCGGAAGAACTACTTCTACCCCGATATGCCGAAGGCGTACCAGATCTCGCAGTACGAACTGCCGCTCGCGCTTCGCGGGCACCTCGACATCGAGGTCGGCGGCGCGACGAGGCGGATCGGGATCACCCGGATCCACATGGAGGAGGACGCGGGGAAGCTCGTCCACGAGGGGGAGTTCGCCGGGGCGCAGGCGTCGCTGGCGGACCTCAACCGGTGCTCCGTCCCGCTGATGGAGATCGTTTCGGAGCCGGATCTCCGGACGCCGGAAGAGGGAGGCTCGTACCTGCGGACGCTGCGGGACATCCTCGTCTACCTCGAGGTGTGCGACGGGAACATGGAGGAAGGATCGTTCCGGTGCGACGCGAACGTCTCGGTGCGTCCGGTCGGACAGGCGGCGTTGGGGACGAAGGCGGAGCTCAAGAACATGAACTCGTTCCGCAACGTGGAGCGGGCGCTCGAGTACGAGATCCGGCGGCAGATCGAGATCGTCGAGGACGGCGGGAAGGTGGCGCAGGAGACCCGGTTGTGGGACGCGGGCGCGGGGGTCACCGTGTCGATGCGACGGAAGGAGGAGGCGCACGACTACCGGTACTTCCCCGACCCGGACCTCCTCCCGCTGATCGTGGAGGAGGCATGGGTCGAGGAACTGAAGAGGACGATCCCGGAGCTTCCGGCGGCGAAGGTCGCGCGGCTGGCCGCGCGGTACGGCATCCCGCGATACGACGCCGGGATCCTCGCCTCGTCGCGGGCGCTGGCCGACTTCTTCGAGGCGGCGTCGGCCGCTTTCCCCGGGAGCCCGAAGACCACCGCGAACGAGTGCGTCCACTGGAAGGACGCCATCCTGGCGGGGAGACTCGCTCCGGAGACGATCGCCCACGCCGTCTCCGACCGGGAGGCCGGGACGATCTCGGCGACCGCTTCGAAGAAGCTCGTGGAACGGGTGCTGGAGACGGGGAGGCCGTTCCGGACGCTTCGGGACGAGATGGGGCTGACGCAGCTGTCCGACACGTCCGCACTCGACGCGATCGTGGACAAGGTGATCGCCTCCTGCCCGAAAGAGGTCGAGAGCTACCGCGGGGGCAAGGCGGGGCTCCTGTCGTTCTTCGTCGGCCAGGTCATGAAGGAGAGCCGGGGGAAGGCGAACCCGAAAGTCGTGCAAGAGGTGCTCCGGAAGAAACTCGAGTAGCGGGTCGTAAGGGGATCCCATGCGGAAAGCGACGATGGCCCTCGCGCTTCTCGCCGCCCTGGCGGTCATAGCCGCCGGCGTGGTTCCCCGCCGGGTTTCGATGGAGTCGTTCCGTCCCCGTGTGACCGCGGCGATCGAGGGGAAGACCGGCCGCGCGGTCTCGTTCTCCCGCATCGGCCTTTCGCTGTTCCCCGCCGTCGCCATCCGGCTGTCCGAATTCCATCTCGCGGGCCCGCCGCCGCGTCCCGGCGAATCGCTCGTGTCGGCTCCCGTCGCGGAGTTCCGGATGGCGCCGTGGTCGATCTTCGCGGGGGAATACGAGTTCGACACCCTCCTGCTGTCGCACCCGCGGATCACGATCCGGCAGCGCCGGGACGGCACCCACTCCGCCGCCGACGTCCTCGGGCGCCTTGCCGCGGAGGATCCTCCGCCCGGCCGCGCCGGGGCCGCCCCGGCCGATACGGTCGCGCTGAAACGCGTGCGCGTCGACGAAGGAACGCTCTCGGTCCTCTTCGAGGAGGAAGGCGCGCCCGACCGGCGATGGGACTTCGCCCCGTTCTCCCTGCGGGTCTCCGGGATCGGGAGGCCGGAAAAGCCGTTTCTCCTTTCGGCGGGCTTCTCCGGCGCCGTCCGCGGGGAGGTGCGGCTCGAGGGGAGCGCGGTGCGGCGCCCGGCCGAGGAGGGGGGAGGAGTCCGGATCCGCGCTTCCGGCAAGGCGATCGGCGAGAAGATCGCGGTGGAGGGAACCGTGTCCGGTTCGAACGGCGTCCCCGAGGCGGACCTCTCGCTGGTGCTTCCGAAGGTCGAGGCGGCCCGCATTGCGAAGGCGGTCCCGGCGCTTTCGTCCGCCCTCGAGCGACTCCGGCCGAAAGGGGTGGCCAAGGTTTCCGCGAAGGTGTCCGGGGACGCGCGGTCGCTCGGGTTCGAGGTGGAGGCGGACCTCACCCGGACGGCGTGGACGGTCGCCGAGGGGCTCGAGAAATTCATCGACGCCCCGTGCACGCTGCTGGTCGAGGGGCACCGATTCCCCGGCGTGCTGGCGGTCTCCAACGCCGAACTCCGGTTTCCTCCCCTCCTCCTGATCGCCAACGCGTCCCTTTCGACGGCGACGGGGGCGCGGGAGTGGGCGGCGTCGGCGCGGATGGCGTCCCTCGCCGATTTCGCACGCAGCCGCGGCGGCGCCTTCTCGAAGTGGAGCCCCGTCGGCAAGGTCGTTCTGGCGGGGAGGGGAAGCCGCGCTTCCGCGGCGGCCGGCGAGACGTACCGGATCGACGCGGATCTGTCCGGGGTGGGTGCGGCGTTTCCGGAGCGCGGCCGGACACTCTCCGGTTTCAGCGGCCACGTAAGCGTGTCCCCCGAAACGGTCGAGTTCTCTCCGCTGGCGGGGCTGGTGAACGGGCAGCGGTTCCACCTCCGGGGAAAGGTGTCCCGATCGGGCGCCCCGGTGGGTTCCGCGGAGCTTCAGATGGGATACCTGGACCTCGACGCCCTGATCCGCGCACCGGGGGGAAAGGACGGCGGGAAGGACACACGGGGGGAAGATCTCCCCGGGTGGCTGTCCGACGTCCGGGACCGGAAAATCGCCTTTACGGCCGCCGTGTCGATCGACGCGGGGGACTTCGGGGACGTGGAGTTCTCGGGACTCTCCGGAACGATCCGGCACGGGAACGGGGGACTCTCCTTCGACGGGGTGCGCTGCTCCCTGTACGGGGGGGACATGATCCTCTCGGGAACGGTGGCCCGGCAGGGGAAGGGCGCCGGATTCCGTACGAAAATCTCCGCGAGGAATCTGGACATCGGGGAGACCTTCCGGAAGAACGTTTCCATCGTGAATTTCCTCTCCGGCCGCGCATCGTTCGCCGGGGAGCTGTCCGGCGCCCATGCCTCCCTCGAGGAGTTCCGCCGCGCGGGGTCCGGCGCGGGCTTCCTTCGGATCGTGGATGGTAAGATGAAAGGGGTGGACCTGCCGGCGCTGTCGGCGGCCGCGGCGGCCGGCGGCGGGAAGGTCGCGGCGGGAACCGGCGGAGGGGGGGGCGATACCCCGTTCCGGGAGCTCTCCGCGGACGTGTCGATCGAAGGGGGAAAGGCTCGGTTCTCCTCCCTCCGGATCCTCATCGGCGGGATGGAGCTGTCGGGGGACGCCTCGGTCGGGTTGACGGACCACACCGTCGAGATGCTGGGAACGCTCTGGGTCCCGCGGGAGGCGGCGTCGAAGGCGCCGTGGGCAGGGAAAGGGTTTTCCGTGTCCGCGCGCGGGGAGGCGGCGGTTCCGCTCGTCATCTCCGGAACGCTCCACGCGCCGGTCGTGGTCCTCGACGCGTCCGCGGTCGGGAGGGGCCCCGGCAGGATGCTGCGCACCGGGCCTCCCGGGAGAGGGAAACGATGAAGGACGAACCGACGGGAAAGCGGGCGCTGCTCGTCATCGACATGCTGAACGACTTCGTGCTTCCGGGAGCCCCCCTGGAGGTGCGTTCGACGCGCGCCGTGCTCCCGGCGCTGCGCCGCAGGATCGCGGCCGCCCGCCGGGAGGGGGAGTGCGTCGTCTACGTATGCGACTCCCACCGGAAGCGGGACCCCGAATTCGCCAGGATGGGATGGCCGCCCCACGCGGTCGAGGGCACCCCCGGCGCCGCGGTCGTCTCCGCGATCTCCCCGTTGCCGGGCGACGTCGTGGTGGAGAAGCGGAGCTACTCCGGTTTCCACGGTACCTCGTTGGCCGCCGTCCTCCGCAGGAGGGGCGTGCGGGAACTGGCGATCTCCGGGTGCGTCACGAACATCTGCATCCTGTACACCGCGGCCGACGCGGCGATGCGCGGTTTTCGGGTGACGGTCGACGAGCGATACGTCGCGGGGTTGCGGCGAAAGGATCACGACTTCGCGCTGGAACAGATGGAGCGGGTCCTCGGCGTCCGGGTGGTCCGCCGCGGCGGGAAGGCGGGGCGCCGGTGAGCGGTCCCCGCGGGAACGCCCCTCCGATGGATCTCATTCCCACCGCGGACGAGATCCGCCGGGGCGACACGACCGATGTCTACTTCCGCCGGACGCTGGAGGTGCTGCGGGCGGCGGGGAAGGAGCGGGTGAACGTCGCCGCGGAGGGGATCGTAAAGGGATTCCCGCGCGGGTACGCGTACGCGGTCCTCTCCGGGCGGGACGAGATGCTCTCCCTCCTGTCCGGGCTCCCGGTGGACGTGGACGCGATGGAGGAGGGGACGCTCTTCCTCCCGTGGGAGCCGGCGTTCGTCGTCCACGGGCCGTACGCCGCATTCTGCGAGATGGAGACGGCGATGCTGGGGATGATCTGCCAGGCGTCGGGCATCGCCACGGCGGCTTCGCGGGTGAAGGCCGCCGCGGGGGATCGGCAGGTTTTAAGCTTCGGCGCGCGCCGGATGCACCCCGCGCTGTCCACGATCATCGACCGGAACGCCTTCGTCGGCGGGGCCGACGGCGTCTCCGTGCTGCGCAGCGCGGAATACCTGGGCGAGAATCCCATGGGAACGATGCCGCACGCGCTCGTCCTGATCTTCGGGGACACGGTGGCCGCGATGCGGGCGTTCGACGCGGCGGTCGATCCTTCCGTCCCCCGCGTCTGCCTGGTCGACACCCTGCAGGACGAGAAGTTCGAGGCGATCCGCGTCGCGGAGGCGTTGCGGGAGAAGCTCGCCGCGGTGCGGCTCGACACGCCCGGTTCAAGGCGCGGCGACTTCCGGAGGATCCTGCAGGAGGTCCGGTGGGAACTCGACCTGCGCGGGTTCGCCCACGTCCGCCTGATCGCGTCCGGCGGGCTCGGGGAGGAGGAGGTGCGGGCGCTGCGCGACGTGGCCGACGGGTTCGGCGTGGGAACGTCCTTGAGCAACGCGCCGACCATCGACTTCGCGCTCGACATCGTGGAGGTGGAGGGGGCGCCGTTCGCCAAGCGCGGGAAATGCTCGGGAAGGAAACAGCTGTTCTCCTGCGCCGCATGCGGGAGGCGGGCGGTCCGGCCGTCGGGCGTACCGGCGGAGGGGTGCTGCGGCGCCCCGATGGAGCCCTTCCTCCGCCCCGCGTTGCGAGGCGGGCGGCGGGTGGAGGAGCCGTCTCCACCCCGCGAGGTCCGGCGTCGTGTCCTCGATCAGGTCGCGCGATTCAACGCGCGGATGGAGAAGAAGTGACGGGGGCGTTCCGGACGATGGCGTGGGAGGGAGACGCCCTCCTCCTGCTCGACCAGCGGATCCTCCCCGCGGTCGAGTCGATGCAGCGGTTCACCGAGCCGACGGGAGTCGCGGACGCCATCCGGTCGATGGTCGTCCGCGGCGCGCCGGCGATCGGCGTGACGGCGGCGTTCGGGCTGGTTCTCGCCGCGCAGGCGGCGCGGAAGAAGGGCCGTCCGTGGCGAAGGGCGTTCGACGAGGCCGCGCTCCTCCTGGGCGGCACCCGCCCCACGGCGGTGAACCTCTTCTGGGCGATCGAGCGGATGCGGGCCGTCGCCGCGGAGCTTCCCGACGACCCGGCGGAAGCGGTGGCCCGGCTCGAACGGGAGGCGGTCGCCATCTTCGAGGAGGACGTCTCGGCGAACCGGGCGATGGGGACGCACGGGGCAAGGCTCCTTCCCGCGCGGGCCGACGTCCTCACCCACTGCAACGCGGGAGCCCTCGCGACGGCCGGATTCGGGACCGCGCTGGGAGTGATCCGGGCGGCGATCGCCGCGGGGAAGAAGATCCACGTCTACGTGGACGAGACCCGGCCGTTCCTCCAGGGAGCGCGGCTCACCGCGTGGGAGCTGATGAAGGACGGCATCCCGTGCACCCTGATCACGGACGGCATGGCCGGGTCGCTCTTCGCCGCCGGGAAGATCGACGCCGCGATCGTGGGGGCGGACCGGATCGCGGGGAACGGCGACGTGGCGAACAAGATCGGGACGTACGTCGTTTCGGTGCTGTGCCGGGCGCACAAGGTTCCGTTCTACGTCGCGGCACCGCTCTCCACCATCGATCCGAAGATCCGCACGGGGAAGGAGATTCCGATCGAGGAACGCGACCCGTCCGAGGTGACCCACCTGATGGGGAAGCGCGTGGCGCCGCACGGCGTGGCCGTGTACAACCCCTCCTTCGACGTGACACCGGCCCGGAACGTATCCGCCATCGTGACCGAGAAAGGGGTCCTCACGCCGCCGTACCCCGGCGCCATCCGGAAGCTGTTCCGTTGAGCGCCGGGACGCCCTCCGCCGACCGCCTGCGGGAGATCGGCGTCCGCGACACCGGCCGGGCCCTTTCGCTCCTCTCCGAGCTTCTCCGCCGCCTGCCGCAGGAACACGCGGGGTGGGATGCGGTCTTCCGTTCCGCCGCCGCCGCGCCCGATCCCGACCTGTTTTTCCTGAATCTCTCCCGGTGGGTCGACTCCCTCGCTCCCGCGTACCTCAGGAAGGCGTTCGGCCGCGAGGCGCTTCTCCCGGTGCTGGGGGGACTGCTGGGCGGCTCGGAGTTCCTGCCGGAGCAGGTCGCCCGCCGCCCCGAGATCCTGGACGAGCTGTTCGCGGGGAACGGCGTCCCGGCGCGGCAGGATGCCGGGCGGCTGGCGCGCGAGGCGCGCGACGCGGCGGACCGTTGCGCCACCGAGGAAGAGTTCAAATGTGCGCTCCGCCGGATCAAGCACCGGGAGATGACGCGGATCGCGGCGCGCGACCTGGCCGGGCTCTCCCCGCTCGCCGAGGTCACCGAGGATCTGTCCGCGCTCGCGTCCGCGGCGATCGACGCCGCCGTACGGTTCGCGCGGCGGACGCTCTCCGAGCGGATCGGAGAGCCGGTGGCGGAGTTCCCCGACGGCACGCGGGGCCCCTGCCGCTTCGTCGTCCTGGGGATGGGGAAGCTCGGGGGCCTGGAGCTCAACTTCAGCTCGGACGTCGACCTGCTCTACCTGTACGAGACCGATCGCGGGGAGACGCTCGGGGGTCCGCGGCCGCTCTCGCTCCACCAGTACTTCGTCCGTCTTTGCGAGGCGGTCACCCGGATCGTGTCGGAGGCGACCGGGGACGGCTTCGTGTTCCGCGTGGACCTGCGGCTCCGCCCGGAGGGGACGCGGGGCGAGCTGGTCAACTCGCTGCGGTCCGCGGAGATCTACTACGAATCCTGGGGGCAGACGTGGGAGCGCGCCGCGCTCATCAAGGCGCGTCCCGTCGCGGGCGACCTCCCGCTGGGCGACGAGTTCCTTCGGGCGGTCGTGCCGTTCGTCTTCCGGAAATACCTGGACTTCACCTCCATCGAGGAGATCAAGGGGATGAAGGACCGGATCAACCTGGCCGCGACGCGGGGGCGGAAGGACGAGCGGGACCTGAAGCTCGGCGAGGGCGGGATCCGGGAGATCGAGTTCTTCGTGCAGGCGCACCAGCTGATCTACGGCGGGAAGGAGCCGGCGCTGCGACTTCGGGGGACGGTGGAGACGCTTTCGGCCCTCTCGCGGATGGGAATCGTCACCGGAGACGAGGAGCGGGAGCTGTCCGGCGCGTACGTGTTCCTGCGGAGACTGGAGCACCGGATCCAGGTCCACCGGGAGCGGCAGACGCACGTCGTCCCGCACCGCGAGGAGGACCTCCGCCGACTGGCGCGCGCGATGGAGCTTGCCGACGCCCCGGCGCTCCTCGCGGCTCTTGCGCGGCACACCGATTCGGTCCACGGGATCTACGACCGGCTCTTCGGCGGCGGACGGCGGGCGGACCCTTCGTCGATCCCCGCCGACGTACAGGCTCTCTTCCTGCCCGGGCCGCCGCCCGCCGATTCGGCGGAACGGTTGACGCGGCTGGGGTTCCGCGACGCGGACGCCGCGCGCCGCAACCTGGACGCGCTCCGCGAAGGCCCCGCCCACGTGCGGATGCCGCAGCGGGCGCGGCAGTACCTCGACCGGATCGCCCCGGAGATCCTGCACCTGGCCTCGAGGAGCCCGGACCCGGACATGGCGCTCTCCCACGTGGACCGGTTCCTCTCCGCGATCGGCGCGCGCACCATGTTCTACGCCCTCCTGTACGAAAAGCCCAAGGTGGTCGAGGCGCTGGTGCGGCTGTTCGGCAGCAGCCGCCTGCTGTCCGGATACCTGCTGCGCCATCCGGAGCTGCTCGATTCCTTCCTGCGGAACGAGCTCTCCGCGCTGGTCAAGTCGAAGTCGGACATGCGCACGGAGCTGGGGGAGGAGCTCGCCGCGAGCGAGGACCTCGAGAAGGAGCTCGACGTCCTCCGCCGGTACAAGCACATGGAAACGCTGCGGATCGGGATCCACGACATGGGGGGAAACCTCTCCCTCGAGGAGGGGATGTTCCAGATCTCCGCCCTGGCGGAGGTGCTGCTGGGGCACGCCGTCGTCCTGGCCCGCCGCGAGGTGCGCCGCCGATTCGGCGTTCCGGTCGATGCGGCCACGGGGGAGGAGGCGTCGTTCTGCGTGCTCGGAATGGGAAAGCTCGGGGCGGAGGAGCTTTCCTATCATAGCGACCTCGACATCCTCTTCCTCTACTCCGGGGCCGGGGAGAGCGCGAAAATCACCAACCACGAATATTTCGCGAAGGTCGCGCAGCGGCTGATCTCGATCCTCACCACGCAGACGCGCGAGGGGCACGTCTACCGGCTCGACACGCGGCTTCGTCCCTCGGGGAACGCGGGGCCGCTGGTGTCGTCGCTGGACGCCTTCGAGCGGTACCACGAGGGACCCGCGCAGCTGTGGGAGCGCCAGGCGCTGCTGAAGTGCCGCTTCGTGGCGGGGGACCGGGAGTTCGGCCGGAAGGTGGAGGAGGCGATCCGCGGGTTCATCTACGACCGGCCGCTCCCGCCGAACGCGGCGGAGGAGATCCACCGGCTGCGGACGCGGATGGAGGTGGAGCTGGGCCGCGAGCGGGAGGACCGGCTGAACCTGAAGGTGGGGCGCGGCGGGGTGGTGGACGTCGAGTTCGCCGTGCAGTACCTGCAGCTGCTGCACGGGGCCGGCCGGCCCCCCGTGCGGGCGCGGGGCACGCTGAAGGCGCTCTACGAGCTCCAGCGCGCCGGGGTGGTCACGCTGGACCAGTACCGGGTGCTCGACGAGGGATACCGTTTCCTCCGGTCGCTGGACGTGCGCCTCCGCATCGCGCAGGATTCGTCGATCGACACCTTCGCTCCGCAGATGCTCGAACCGGAAATTCTGGAAAGATACCGGGGGGAAACGGAAAGGATACGGAAGGTGTACCTGGAACTGATCGGGTTCCCGGGGCGGGAAACCTAGCCGATCTCGTCGTCCGGGAAGTCGAACACCGGAAGCCGCTTGATCCACTCCGCCACGACGGCCTGGACCGGCCCCGCCGACTTCCCCTCGTTCTCGACCGAGAGCATCGCGTTGCGCAGCTCGTTCAGGAGGTGGGAGTTGAAGCCCCCCACGTCCTCCCAGCCGGCGTCCGCGTCGCCCTTCTTGTCGTAGAAATTCGCCATGTTCTCCCCTCGTACAGATTGGACGGGGCCGCGGCCGAAAAGATTCAAGACATCACGCGGCCGTTTTGGGACTAAGACTGTAGTGGCGGACGCCCCTCCTGTCAACAGGGAAAGGGTCAGCCGTACTTAGCCCGCATTTCTCACGAGCCTCCTACTGCGGCGGCGGATACGGGCTCGCCTGCTGCGTTGCGCTTGTTCGGTCTCCTCGTCGTAGTGTCGACTACGCCTTCGTCGCCCTCACGTCGCGCGCCTTGCATTCAAGCCCGTCTCCACCGCCTCGCTACGGACGCTCGTGAGAAATGCGGGCTCGAGGAAGGCAACTTCAGGCGGTTGGCGGGGTTGCGGCTCTCCCCCACGGACGTGACGCGGATACCCGCGAGATCGACCACCGGGCACTTGTTTTCGCAGATGCCGCACCCGATGCACAGCTCCGTGTCCACCACGGGGACCTGGACCGGCGCCCCCCCCTTCCCCGGCTGTTCGCGGAAGACGATCGCCTTCTTCGGCGTGGGGCAATGCTCCTCGCAGACGATGCACGGGGTCCCCTGGGCGAACGGGATGCAGCGGCCGGGGTCGACGAACGCAAGCCCGATGACCGTCTTCCGCTTCTCGTCCCCCGGCAGATTCCGGATGGCGGAGGTCGGGCACACCTGCCCGCACAGGGTGCAGTTGTACTCGCAATACCCGATCCGCGACACCAGCAGCGGCGTCCAGATCCCCTCGACCCCCGCCTCCAGCAGGGTGGGTTGCAGCCCCCCGGTGACGCACACCTTCATGCACTCCCCGCACCGTACGCACCGGGAGAGGAAGTCGTCCTCCCTGCGGGAGCCCGGAGGACGCACCAGCAGCGGATCGGGGAGCGCCGACGCCGGGGTGGACCGCAGGACGAAGGCGGAGGCCGCCCCGAACGTCGCAGCGGCGAGAACCGACCGGCGCCCCGCGTCCACCCGGTCCTTCGTCCCGCGGGCGACGGCGAACTTCCACGAGAGCGCCCCTTCCGGGCACACCGCGGAGCAGTTGAAGCACGTCACGCACTCCGACGGCGACCAGTTCTCCTCGGTGTGCGGATTGGCGCCGCCCGCGCAGGCGTCCCGGCACTTCATGCACCGGGTGCACTTCTCGTTCATCGACAGCCGCAGAAGCCCCAGGCGCGAGAGGAGCCCGAGCAGGCCGCCCAGCGGGCAGACGAACCGGCAGAAGAACCGGGTGCGGTACCGGTTGAGGGCGAGGACCCCCGTGAAGAGGAGGAAGAAGAGGAACGCCTGGCCGTATCGCGACGGGTGGAAGGAGAGGAAGTGGGCGCGCAGGAAGGTGTACGCCGCGTCGAACAGGTCGGACACCGGCCGCGACGGGAGGGCGTATCCCCAGTCCAGGAACCCCCGCAGCATCGCGTTCACCGCGGGGAGGACCGACAACGACATCGACCGGATCAGGAAGGAGATCGGATCGAGGATTCCGGCCGCCTGCAGCCCGAAGAGGGCGGCGCCGGCGAAGAAGAGCAGCACCCCGTACTTCCACCGGCTTCCGCGCGTCTTGATTCCCCGTTCCGCAACCGAAGGCGCATCCGCGAAGCTCACCGCGTGGTGCAGCGTCCCGAAGGGGCAGACCCACCCGCAGAACGCGCGCCCGAAGAGGAGCGTGACCGGCAGGAAGACGAGCGCGAGGAAGAGCGCCGCCGGCAGCTTGTGCGCGGAGAGGAGCGACGTGGCGAAGACGAGGAGGTCGGCGTCCAGGAAGATCTTCACCGGGTACGCGAGCTCGTTGGTCCCCCCGTAGTCGGTCTTGACCCCTCGACGCCCGCCTCGGCGAAGGCGCGCAATCTCAGCGCGCACGAGTCGCACGCCCCGCACGCCGTCTCCCCTTCCCGGTAGCAGGACCAGGACCGCTCGAACGGGACTCCCATCGACTTTCCCATGAGGACGATGTCCTTCTTCTTGAGCGCGACGAACGGCGCCTTGACGACGATGCCGCTCCCCTCCCGGGTGCCGCGCCGGATCGCCTCGTTCATCGCCTCGTAGAACTCCGGACGGCAGTCGGGATACCCCGAGGAGTCCGCGGCCACGGCGCCGATGTAGACGTTCACGGCGCCGATCGCCTCGGCCCACGAGACGGCGATGGCGACCAGGTGCGCGTTGCGGAACGGGACGTACGTGACCGGGACTCCTTCGCGGGACAGGTCCGCCGCCGGGACGCCGATCCGGTCGTCGGTCAGCGCGCTGCCGCCGATCGCCTTCAGGTAACCGATGTCGGCCACCAGCCGCCGCCGGATGGGGACTCGCAGGTGTTCGGCGATCGCGTGGAAACAGTTGAGCTCGCGCGTTTCGGTGCGCTGCCCGTAGTTCACGTGGAGAAGCGACAGATCGGACTCGCGGCGGCAGAATTCGGCCATGACGAGGCTGTCCATCCCTCCGCTCACGAGCGCGATCCCCAGCGGCTTCCCCGGGCCGCTCCCGGCGTCATACGCCACGGCGGTCGGGTCCCCATACGAGCTTGTGGAGCTGGAGCTGGAACCGCGCGTCCATCGCGTCCCCCACCATCCAGCCGGCGAGACGCTCCGGGGCGAGGTGCCCGAAGGCGGGGGAGAGGAGGACCGTCCACGGCGCCACCCGCCGGTATTTCGCGACGACGTCGCGGGCGTACCGGTAATCGTCCTCGGAGGAAACGACGAATTTCACCTCGTCCCGCCCGGTGAGGTGGCGGAAATTCTCCCACAGCGTCTTCCCCTCCTCGCCGGAGGAGGGGCACTTGACGTCCATGATCTTCACCGCCCGAGGGTCGAGCCCGGAGAGCGGAACCGTCCCGTTCGTCTCGACCAGCACCTCCTGCCCCCGGTCGAGCAGGGCCGAAACGAGGGCGGGCGTCTCCTCCTGGAGCAGCGGTTCCCCCCCCGTGACGCACGCCCGGGCAAGCCCGAACGCGGTCACGCGGGAGACGACGTCGTCCAACGGGAAATCGTCCCCGCCGTCGTAGGCGTACACGGTGTCGCAGTACCGGCACCGGAGGTTGCATCCGGCGAGGCGGACGAAGGCGAACGGGTACCCGGAACGCGACGTCTCCCCCTGGATGCTGGCGAAGATCTCCGATACCTTCAGCATCCGCCCATTGTACCACGGGGCCTCCCGCCGCCCGGCCCGCGGCCCTTGGGCGGCGCGCGCCCCATCCGGGATGTGCTATCCTTCCCGGAAGCGGGAAACGGCGTCGCCTCGCCGCAATCCGCCATCCCGGGGAAAGGACGCCTTTCCGTTGCCGCTCCCCCAGCCCGTACCCCTCGGCAGCGCGGAGAACCGGAACCTCCGCCTCCGGACCGCCCGCTTCTCCCTCGGAAGCGCGGTCACGCTCTGTCTCGCGAAGTTCGGCGTCGGGATCGTGTCGGGATCCCTGGGCGTGCTCGCGTCCGCGCTGGACAACGTGGCCGACATCTTCATGTCCACGGTCAACCTGCTGTCGATCCGGAAGGCGATGGATCCGGCGGACGAGACCCACCCGTACGGCCACGGGAAAGTGGAGACGCTGGCGACCCTGTTCCAGGGGGGGGTGATCGCCTTGACCGGCGCGGGCGTCGTCTGGGAGGCGGTCCGTCGGCTGAGGGAAGGGCGCGCGCCGGAAGGGGTCGGACTCGACGTCGGCATCTTCGTGATGGCCTTCTCCGTACTGGCGTCGGGATTCATCTCCCGCCGGATCCGGAAGGCGGGGGAGGCCACGGGTTCCCCGGCGCTCGCGGCCGATTCGCTCCACTTCCGCACCGACGTCTACTCCGGCAGCGGCATCCTCTTCTCGCTGCTGTTGTACCGGTTCACCGGGTGGAAGTGGCTGGACCCGGGGGTGGCGCTGGCGGTCGGGGTCTACATCGTCGTCGCGGCGCGGCCGCTGCTGAAGGGGGCGGTGCAGGAGCTGATGGACAGCCGCCTGCCGCCGGAGACGGTGGAGGCGATCGTCCGGATCATCGAGGAGCACCGGCCGATGGTCCAGGAGTGGCACGATC